>CAZNZP010000048.1:0-1680 GCA_964577625.1 uncultured Candidatus Saccharibacteria bacterium | reverse complement strand
ACTATCAAAAGGAGAATAAATATAATTTTCAATCATGTTTATTAATATAATCGTGGCATTAGCTAAATCATATATACTCCTAAATGCTGGCGATAAACCTCCAATAAGAATATCATTAAAAAATGGAATAAGTTTTTCATCTGAAATATTTTTATCAATATGAGCTCCACCCATTTTATCTGCTATTATTTCTATAATATCTTTATAACTAAATTGGTTTTTATTTATAATAATTTCTTTTTTATTAATACCTTCAAATATTGAAACTTTTTCTTTATTTCCATGACCACCACCAAACCATGATACAACACTATTTATTTGATTAAAAACTAAACTTTCAACCAAACTTGGACTTAATAAACCTTTTTCAATATCTTCAGATAAAGATGAACCGACTAAAACATTTATTTTAAACCCATATAAATTTTCAATTGTTTTTAAAAGAGCTTCTGTACCACTTTTATCTAAGTATAAAATTCTCAGTTTTATCGCTATTTCTGATATATAAAATATATCTTGTTTCTTATTTAAATTATCTAATTCATTTATTAAAACTTCCTTTATGTGAAGCAGGTTCGCTAAATATCCTTCTTTTGTTAAAGTTGCCATATACCAAATTATATCATTTCCATTTTTAAATCAAAAAACACCCTTTTCCGAGTGTTTTTATTTTTTATAAATATATTTTAAACTTCTTTTTTACACTTACACTTTCCAATACACCCACACTTTTTTGGTTTCTTTTTTTCTTTTCTTTCTCTAAAATCTCCTTTTGCCATATTTTTTAAATTACATGAATATTATATCACAATTTATTGGCAAGCTTTAGCCAAGGTGTAACCGGCTTTTTGAGCCTCTTCTTCCGAATCAAAATAGATTTTATTGGCTTCTTTAATGCTAGATTTACAGTTGTAAAAATAATATTTAGTACCTCTACGACTAGCATAGATAAAACGGACAGAATTAGCTTTTTTGAGAGTCTCAATTGAGATATTGGAGGCTTGATAATTAAAAGCTTTAGCTATAAAAAGATCGGGAGAGTTTATAATTTTATAGCTTAAATAACTAATACATAAAATAAGAGTTAAAATAATGGATAAAAAAGGCTTACCTTTTAACTCAATATTGATTTTTTTCCAGGTTTTTGGTATACTTTCACCCATAATATTATTAATTATATACTAAAACTATGGCACAACGTAAGGCCGCTGGAACAGCGAAAAACCTGAGAGACAGTAATCCAAAGTATTTAGGCCTTAAAAAAGGGTCTGGTGAGGCTGTGGTTGCTGGAAATATTCTTGTAAGACAAAGAGGAACTAAATACCTTGCTGGAAAGAATGTTGGTATGGGAAAAGATCACACTCTTTTTGCTCTTAAAGATGGGACTCTCACTTTCACAGAAAAAAGACAAGCAAAATTTGATAATACTATTACTAAGAAAAAAGTAATTAATGTCTTATAAAAATAAAACCTCTCGAATTTGAGAGGTTTTATTTTATTTGTCTTTTTTTAGATTTCAACTTTCTCTTCTTCTGGTTCCAATTTTTTATACTCTTTTAAAGAGTATATTATAATTGGAAGCCATAAAAGAATAAAGAAGAATTTTAATAACGTTAACAAAATCCCTTTGAAAGATAAAATTTGCATTTGAGTTTCAAAGAGATAAAAGTTAGCGGTAAA
>CAZNZP010000047.1:0-2530 GCA_964577625.1 uncultured Candidatus Saccharibacteria bacterium | reverse complement strand
TATTATACAATTCTTTTTCTAAATCAAGAAACTTAATTGTTTTTATTTCTTTTTTTGGATAAATTAAAAATGCTAAATTCTGATCAAATACCAAACTTTTTTCTTTTAAATATTTTTCTAAGATAGAAAAAATTTGTCTTCTGATTTTATTTCTTTCTACTGCTTTTTTAAAAGTCTTTCCGGAAAGGACTATTGCAAAACCAATGTTTTTTTTATCTTCTATTTTTAATGATGTGTATTTAATATCAAAAAATACACCTCTAGTTATTTTGATAGGTGTATCCTTTGTAAAAAGATTTTTTATTTCTAAAGATATTAGTTTGTAAGCTTTTTTAAGCATTTTTAGTAAAAATTATTTCTTTTTGTTTGATTTTTTAAGAGCTTTTGCTTTACTGGATTTTACTGTATCCATTCTTTTAACTAAAAAGGTTTTTTCTTCAGAAACTGAGAGTTTAACTCTTCCTTTTCTTCTTCTATTTTGAATCACCTTTTTTCCTCCTTCGGTTTTCATTCTTGCAAGAAAACCATGAGTAGTGTATCTCTTTTTGTTTTTTGGTTTATAAGTTACTCCACCTGATGCCATAAATTTATTTAATTAATTTTGTATAATATACAACAAAACTCTTTAAAAAACAAGTGTTTTAAAAGGTCTTGTTTGTTTATTTTTTTAAACTTTTGTATAATAGGATTTAACTCATACTCTTAATTATTCTAAATCTAAATTTTATGGACTACAAGCAAATCTGGGACATGGCCTTATCACGAATAGAATTGGAATTGTCACGTGTAAATTTTAATACATGGTTTAGAAATACGCAGATTATTAATTATAAGGAGGGTGTTGTAATTATTGGAGTACCGAATGATTTTGTAAAAGAATGGCTTCTTCAAAAGCATCATAAATTTATTTTAAGAATTTTAAGAGAAATTCATGATGAGGTAAGAGGTGTAGACTTTCACACAGTCAAACTCGAAACTCTTCAAAAGAAAGCTGTACAAGCCAAAAATAAGATTATAGAGCCTACCAATTCTCTTCCTCTTCAAGATTTATATATAAATAAAGATGACGGTTTAAACCAAAAATACACCTTTAATAATTTTGTGGTGGGTGGTTTTAATGAATTAGCTCACGCTGCTTCTCAAGCTATTATTAAAAATCCAGGTATTGTTTATAATCCTTTGTTTATTTATGGAAATACAGGTCTTGGTAAAACTCATCTTATTCAAGCTATTGGAAACACTATCAAAAACACCTATCCTGATAAAAAAGTTTTTTATACTTCTCTTGAAAAGTATTATTTAGAGTTTGTTTCAGCGGTAAATAGTCAAAAAATTAATAATTTTAAGGAAAAGTATAAAAAATACGACGTGTTTATAATGGACGATATTCAATTTATAAATGGGAAAGAAAAAACTCAAGACGAACTTTTTCACCTTTTTAATAGTCTTCATAATGACAATAAACAAATTATCTTTTCTTCTGATAAACATCCAAATTTTATAGTTGGACTTGAGGATAGATTAAAATCTCGCTTTAATCAAGGAATGATTGTGGATATTGGAGTTCCTGATTATGAATCGCGAATTAATATTTTAAGATCTAAAATAAAAAATAGAGAGAAAGTGGAGGAAGGTGTAATAGAATATGTGGCTGAAAATATTAGTGGAAATATTAGAGAGTTAGAAGGTATTATTAACTTTATTCAAGCTCAAATTGAACTTTTTGATCAAAAAGTTACTCTACAAAGTATTAAAAACTTAATCAAAAATAATGTTCGTTCTAAAAAATCGGTTTCTATTTCTGAAGTAGTTAAAATTGTTTCTGAATTCTATAACATTCATCCTTCTTTTATTTATAACAAAACTCGTAGAAAAGATATTGTAAAACCTCGTCAAGTAATTATGTATATTTTAAGAGAGTATTTTGATGTCTCTTATCCTACTATAGGGGAGAAGCTTGGAGGAAAAGACCATACCACAGTTATTCACTCTTATGAAAAAATTAAAAAAGAAAGAAAAGAAGATCCTTATTTAAATAAAGAGATAGAAGAAATTTATAATATCCTCAAATAAAATTAAATTGTTTATAAGTTGTGAATAGCTTCAGACATTACTCTTGTATTATCTAAAAATACCTGTGTAAAACACTAGGATAACTTTTTAGATTTTAATATACTACAGAATATAATTAAATATTTGTAAAATGAATTCCAGGTTCTATTTGTTCTTCCCACAGACTATATTTTTTAAAAAACATTAAAATATCCTTATAAAATAAGCTTTGTTTTGGTTTTCAACATTATCAACATCTATTATTAATAATAAGTATTTAAAATAAAAAATAATAATCCAAACTCTTAATAACTTTTTAAGTTTTGATATTTTGAAATATTTTATATAATTGATTTATAAAATTATGAAATTTGAAATCAACTCAATTAAACTTTTTAAGATTATTAATCAGGTCGGGAAAGCTAGAAATAAAAGCACTTTAAATTCTTATTTAAATAATATTTATATTAAAAGTGAA
>CAZNZP010000046.1:0-2631 GCA_964577625.1 uncultured Candidatus Saccharibacteria bacterium | reverse complement strand
TCAAAAATCAATTTTTCGCAACTAGTGAATTAAATAAAAAAATCACTTTCTCAAATTTTTAGACTCTGACGAGCGTCAAAAATTCTTAAAAGTATTTTTTATTTAATTAAGAAATATATGATAAAAAAACTAAAAATTAAAACAATATTTGAAAACGATTTCCAGGTGGTGATTGATAAACCAGCTGGTATTATGACTCATCCAGACGGGAGAAAAGATGAATACACTTTAGCAGATTGGCTTAAAGATTTTGCTAAAAAGAAATTTAAGAAAAAAGATTGGCAAAGTGTTTTAGGTGGAATTGGTACTGAAGAAAGAGAGGGGGTAGTGCATAGATTAGACACTGGTACAACTGGGGTAATGATTTTTGCTTTTACGAAAGATGCTTACAACTTTTTAAGAAAACAATTCAATTCTCACACTTCAAGTAAAACTTATAGAGCTATAGTGGTAGGACATGTTAAAAATGAAACTGGAATTATTGACGCAGCTATTTCTCGCAGTAAATCAGATTTTCGTAAAAAGAATACTAAAGATCTTTTTACGAATGACGGAGAAGGTGATGTGCGAGGTAGAGAGAGACACGCAGTGACTAGATATAAAGTGATAGCAAGACTCAGAAATGAATCTGGCAATCCTTTTACTTTGGTAGAGTGTTATCCAGAGACTGGAAGGACTCATCAGATTAGAGTACATCTTAAATCCATTCGCCATCCAATTTTAGGAGACGACTTGTATGGTGTAGGTACAAATGAAAGAGAAAAAATCCAAAAAGAATTTAAGACAAAATTAACTCGCCCAATGCTTCATGCTTCAGCTTTAAAAATTAAAATTTTAGGTGAAGACAAATTGCCTATTGAAAAAACTTTTACAGCTGATTATCATAAAGACATGAAGAGTGTTTTAAAGGAGTTAAATTACAAAGACTAATTTGCTAGAAATGTTAGAATGTGTTAATATCTGAACATTAAATAGAGATATTTAAGATAGAAAATCCGAGTTTAGATCCAATTATAAGACAAGCCCGCCTTCGAGAATGCTACGGCGAGGCAAGGGTAGTTTCTCACAAAATAATTTTATTTTGTAAAAGATTTTTTATAAATTTAAAATATGAAAACAAATATCAAATTAGCAAAAGTGGATATGGAAGAGAGAAAAAATCTTGATTTCTCTTCTGGAGATACAGTACGTGTCTGGAATAAATTAAAAGATAAAGACGGAAAAATTCGTCTACAAGCTTTTGAAGGACTTGTCCTTGCTAGAAAGCGCGGCACCGGTATCACAGCTACTTTTACTGTCAGAAAAGTTACTTCTGGAGTAGGGGTTGAAAAGATTTATCCTCTTTATTCTTCCAACATTGATAGGATTGAAATTGTCAGAAAGAGTAAAGCTAGAAGAAGTAAACTTTATTATGTGAGAGAAAAAGCAAAGAAAGATATTAGAAGAAAATTGAAAGCTGATACTAGATTTGTAAAGAAAGATGGTATCACTACTACTGAAGTGAAAGAAGAGGAGGTGGAAGCAGTAGAAAGCGGAGAATAATTTCAAAAACAAAAACTCGTAAATATTTACGAGTTTTTGTTTATTTCAATAATTGAAAAAGTATTATAATTTTGCTATCATATTCAAGTGAGAAAAATTGCCCGGGTGGCGAAATTGGTAGACGCACTACCTTGAGGTGGTAGCGGGAATTGCTCCCATGCTGGTTCAAGTCCAGTCTCGGGCACAAGGTGGAATTCCACCTGTGTATGGTGCCTATAGTGTAATGGTTAGCACTAGGGTTTGTGGAACCCTCAGTTCCGGTTCAAATCCGGATAGGCACACCAAAAGAAAAAACCGAATGATTTGCTATCATTCGGTTTTTGACTCTACTGTTGTTTAAGTGTTTAGCTTGCTAAAGCTTTACATTTTCCCGATTTCTGTTTGGTTTTACAACCTGACCCGTTAAGGGTCGTACTCGTGCAACCATTTCCTCCGACAAAGCGGCAAGAGTTAATTGGGTTTTTTCTTTTTACAACAGTTTCTACGCGGCCTAGGCCATCTTGAGTCATTACCATAATAAATAATTTTAAAAATTTAACAAAATATTATCTCTGTTAAAGAACAGGTAAATAATTTATCATATATTAAAAAATAATGCAAGTATTTTGTCAAGTTTACTAAATACTCATTTTTTTAAAACCGTCACGAGTATAGTCATTATAAGCTAGAATTTCCCAAGGAGAATATCTGTCTATTCTTGGCTTATCTCTCTCGTCTTCAGGAATTCTTTCGTTCACAAGAAAGTCTGCAAATTTTCTAAAGGGTGCAGTGAATTTTTTAATAGGGGAATATTTTACAAAAGTTACTCCAGCATTATCGGCTGGGTTATACAAATTCATTTGAATATAGTCTTTGACTATTAAATCTTTTCCATACAATAAAGTTGATAAAAACATTTTCAAAAATATTCCATGAGTAAAGCAGACATTATATTTATCGCTATTTTTTATTAAATATTTTTGTGCTTTCAAAGCTCTATCTTTTAAGTCTTGAAAATTTTCTTCATCATAGATTCTGAGATTTGGATCATGAATACTTTTATCCATAGTATCAATAAAAGCTTTGGCGACAGGATCATCATAATGCATA
>CAZNZP010000045.1:0-2681 GCA_964577625.1 uncultured Candidatus Saccharibacteria bacterium | reverse complement strand
AGTCTCCTTGTCCAACATCTAAAAAAATAACTTTCAGTTCTCTTGAAGAGTAGACTTTAGTAAATAATAAGAGAGTGATAAAAAATAAAATAAGGAAAAAAGAAATTAAAATTAAATAAAAATAATCTGAAAAGATTTTTCTATTTTTATTTTTAATAGAGTAAATGATTTCTGAAAAAATTTTATTGCTCATATTTTTCTTTTTACTTTTTATTTTTCTTCTTTTAAATATTTTTGAATCTTAATTCTTTTCTTTTCAAAAGAAAGATAAAATATAATTAAGAAATAAATCAAAAACATTTCTAAACTTGATATTGAAAAATCTAATTTCGAAAAAGAAAAACTAGAAATAAATTCTGAAACCAGGAAGATGTATTTTGAAAAAATAAAAGAGACATAGCTAATAAAAATTGCTAAAGACGGCAAGAAAGAAAAAAGTATAATCAAAAATCCTAAGAACATAATGATTGGAACTATTGGCACCACTAAAAGATTTCCGATTATTCCAAAGAGAGATAAATTACTAAATTTAAAAATAATATAAGGGGTTACAAAAATTTGTACAGCTAAAGTGAGTTTAAAAATTTCTAGCATATTCTGACTAAATTTATTTTTAAACTTTTCTTTTTGAAAAATTTTATACCCATCAAAAATTGGCACCAGATAAAGAATCGCGAAAGTTGCTAAAAAAGAAAGATGAAAGCCAATATCATAAACTGCAATTTTTGGGGAGAAAATCATCATGACTAATGCCGACAAAAAAAGTGCTTGCTTAGCGACATATTGCCTCCCGCTCACATGAGCTAAAAGCAAAACTCCACCCATAATGGCCGCCCTCAAAATTGATGGCTCTGCTCCTACGAAAATTATAAAAATCATAATAGAGAGAATGGTTAAAAATGTTCTCACCTTTAATCTTAAATTTAAATTTAAAAATAAATAAGAAAAGAAAACTATTAAGATAGTAATATTAAATCCAGAAAGCACTATGATATGAGAGAGTCCAGCTATACGAAAATTATCTAAATCTTCTTTAGAAAAAAGTGAATCGTCACCCAAAGTCGTCCCAGCAGCCAGTGAAGCTACAGATCTCGGGGCTAAAGTATCTAAACTTTTTACAAAATCCCTTTTCTTATTTTGTAAATAAAAAGAAAATATTTGAAAAGGATTTAAATCAATTTTTGATTCTGAATTTTCTAAAACTGAAATCTCAGGAAAAGAAATTTGCCCATCTATACTTTTAAGATTATTTTGAAGCTGTAAATCAAAAGATTTAGCTATTTTATTTTCTATGCTTGGCAGAAGGACTTCATTTTCTCCTATTTTACCCTCTACTTTTAAAGTTTGCCCTATAGAGTATTCTGGAAATTTCGCTGTAATGATTTTAATTTTAAAGTTTTCATCTTTTTCATTTATATCTAAAATTATTTGTTGAGAATTTTCAGACTGTTTCACTTGAGAAGTTATCCCTACTAAATTCTTATTTTGTGAAATGAATTCGTTAAATTTTTCTTTTTGAGCAAGAGATTCTGAAAGAGAAAATTGTCCCAAAATAATTCCAAAAGCGGTGACAAAAAATAAAACACCTATAAAAATTGGTGTTTCACTTTTTTCTTTACCACTATTCTTTTTATAAAATTTTGCAATTAAAAAATTTATGAAACAAATAACGAGTGAAACAAAAAATAATTCAGTAGAAAAAGCAGAAGGGTAGGCGAGATTAATTCCTAAAAATATTCCGAGAGCTGCCGCAATAAAATATTTTAGATACATAAAATAATTTTATCACGCAAAAATATAAAAAAAATGTTTTTAAAAGTCTTTTGCAAAATGGAATTTGTTTAAAAAGATTAGAAATACTTTTGAAAGTTTTTCGCTTGCGGGGTTGAACTTGAAAAAGTATTTTTAATCTTTTTCTGAGACATTGTCTGCTGCCTCTGTCGCTAGTTCATCAGCAATTTCATTTCCTTTAATTCCAGCGTGACCTTTCACATATTTAAATTTTATTTCTGGAAAATTATTTTCTATCAACTTTGCATTAATAATATTTTTTAATTTTAAAAATTCTTGCCACAACTCTTTATTCATAACTCCCTTTTTATTAGCTCCTTTCCAATTATTTTTCTGCCAATTTTCTATCCACTCAGTAATACCCTTTTTAACATATTGTGAATCCGTATTTATAGTAACCGAAAACTCTTTGCCGAGATTTTTCTTGTCTACAAAATATTTATTTAAGATCACCATATCTAAAAATCTCAAAGCTTGAATAGAGGCCGTCAACTCCATCCTGTTATTGGTAGTGTGAGATTTTCCTCCAGAGAGTTTAAATTCTTTTTGTTCGCCATTACTTCCGATAATTTCTGCATATACTCCCCAACCCCCTCTTCCAGGATTCCCTCTACTTGCTCCGTCAGTATAAAAAGTTATTTTCATAAAAACATTTTATCACAACAACTGAATTGTCTAAAAATACTTACAAGAAGATTTTGTTTAATATTTATTTCACAAATCTCATCACAATATCCCCTCTAAAATTATCCCATTCTATATTTATTAGAAATTCTTTTTTAGCCAACAATTCTTTTTCTCTTTCTTCGTTCACAAAAAATTCTATCCCTCTTACATTATTAATAGAAATTTCTAAATGTTCATTATTTTTTCCAAATCTCTTTGATTGC
>CAZNZP010000044.1:0-3132 GCA_964577625.1 uncultured Candidatus Saccharibacteria bacterium | reverse complement strand
TATATCTTTGTGCTCTCGGCAGGAATCGGTCACCAAATATATTCGCTACGCTCATTATTTCGCGACCCCGCTTCACTGTCTAAAATTTCTTTCAGAAATTTTGCTTTGCAGACAGTTCAGTTCGATTTCTTCCAAAAGCCAAAAATATATTCAAAAATCTTTCAGATTTTTATCATTATTTTTGTGCTCTCGGCAGGAATCGAACCCGCAAACCCTCCTTAGGACGGAGGAGTTATATCCATTTAACTACGAGAGCGTCTAAGAATTAAAATATATCATAAATTTGTGTTTTTATATATTTGTGCTAGTATTTCAATAAATAATGTTCTTCAACAACTCTTAAAAAATACAACAATGACAAAGGAAAAAATTATTTCTGTTCTTGAGTTTTATCAAAAAGTATTAGATGCGCTCCACGAGTCACCTCCTAGAAAAAGGATTGATCCAAAGAAAAAATTTAGCGAACTTTCTCGCGAAGAGATTCTCTCCCATGCAAATTTTTTAATTGATGGAGCAAAAGAGTTTGCTTTGCAGGAAGGTAAACTTGGTAAAGCAAATAGACACTTATCTTCTATCCAGATGTGTCTAAGTTTTGCTGGACTATTCTCATTAGAGGATGTAATGAATCACAATAAACCAGGTGATGAAGATTTATTTTTAGAGTATATTAAAACTCCCCGTTAATGCGAGGAGTTTTTATGTTTATTAAATGCTTTTAACTTTAACTTTAGCTTGTCTTGCTTTATCTATTTTTGGAAGGCGAATAATCAAAAGACCATGTTTTTCTACAGCTTCCACACTTTCAATTTCAATTTCGTGAGGTAAAAGAATGCTTCGAGAAAAAGAACCCCAATAAAGCTCTCTATAAAAATAATCATCATCAGAGATTTGGGTGTTGCCATCTCTCCTGCCTTTAATTGTCACCATATCACGAGTAATAGAAATTTGAAGGTCTTCAGGTTTTACTCCAGCCAACATAGCTTCGATGATTATTTCGTTTGGAGTTTGATAAACATCCACAGAGAGTTCACCGTCTTCATCTTCAAAATCCTCTTCATCACGAAGCGAAGCAACAGACCTTTCATCGTCCGCAAAACGACCTCTACCTTTTCTGTCTATTTCAATCTCCATTTCTTCCTCTTCTGGATTTTCATCCTCCACCATCACACTTCCAGCAAGTCTTTCAAAAAACGATTTTTTTTCTTTTGACATAAATTTCTAACAAAAATTATTTTTAACTATAGATAAAACGCAAAACATTTTTAATATTACTATAATTATACCTATTTTTTTGAATTCTATCAATAAAAATTTGAATTAGTTATCCACAATTTCCTTATTTCACCCAATCTGTGATTAAAAGCATCTCATCTTTTTCGTTTTTGATGGTTTTCCAGATCTCTTCGGTCACAAAAGGCATAAATGGATGGAGTGTAATGATTAAATTCCTCAAAACTAGAAGCAAAGTTGCTTGTGCTGAAGCTTTTTCTTTATCATTTAATATTCTCACTTTCAAATTTTCAATATGTTTGTCACAAAATTCATGCCAAAAGTAAGCGTAAATCTTTTCACTCGCCAAATGAAGTCTATAATTCTCTATGTCTTCTGTAATATCTTTAATTTGCTCCAAAGCTTCAACTAAAATTACTTTATCGGATTCTAAAGTTATACTGTCTAGATAGTTTTCATTTCCACTATAATCAGTTGTCTTTTCTAAAACAAATCTTGTTGCATTCCAAATTTTATTTGCAAAGTTTTTATAAGCTTTGACTTTATCCTCTCCGAGTTTTAAATCATTTCCTGGTCCATTTCCGACAATGAGAGACATACGAAGAGCGTCTGTGCCAAATTTTCCTATAAGTTCACGTGGGTCAAGAGCATTGTTTAAAGATTTACTCATTTTTCTTCCTTTTGCATCTCTTACTAGTCCGTGAAGGTAAGTGGTCTCAAAAGGAATTTCGTTTAAAGCATAAGTACTCATCATTATCATACGAGCTACCCAGAAGAAAAGAATATCGTGACCAGTTTCCATGAGAGTGGTTGGATGATATTTTTTCAAATCTTCAGTCATTTCTGGCCAACCAAGAGTTGAAAAGGTCCACATACCAGAAGAGAACCAAGTGTCTAAAGTGTCTTCATCTTGAGTCAAATCTTTATCTGTATCATTGAACCCGACAGCTTGAACATTTCCATTTTCGTCATACCAAACAGGCACACGATGTCCATACCAAATTTGTCTTGAAATGCACCAATCTCTTAAATTTTCTATCCAGTGGAAATATACTTTTTCAAATCTCTCTGGGATTATTTTTAATCCTTTTTTTTCTACTGCTTCCAGCATTAATTTTTTAAGTGTAGTTTTTTTACCAAAATGTTCAAATTCTTTATTTACCCCGATGAACCATTGTAGTTTTGGGAGTGGCTCTATTATTCCGCCTGTCCTTTCAGCGGTAGAAACATTTTGTAAAATTTCTTCTTCTTTTTCTAATAAATTATTTTCTTTAAGCCAAGCTACAATAATTTCTCTCGCTTCAATTACTTTTTTACCGTCTAATTCTTCATTACAATTTATCATTTTGGCATACTCATTGATGACCTGTTTTTTTTCTAGACCATGCCTTTCTGCCATTTCCCAGTCTATTTGAGAGTGAGCCGGGGTTACGCCGAGAGCTCCTGTACCAAATTCCATATCCACTTCTTTATCAGTGATGATTTTTACTTTGATTGGCACATTACAGAAATTTATTTCAAAAGTTTTACCAATAAATTCTTTATATCTCTCATCTTCTGGATGAACAGCGACAGCTGTATCGCCAACTTTGGTTTCTGGTCTGGTGGTAGAAATAGCAATAGGGAAGTCGGGTGAATACTTAAAAGTGTAAAGTGTTGCTTTTCTTTCCTCATAAACAATTTCATCATCAGAGATTACAGTCTGTCCTTTTGGATCCCAGTTCACAATTCTATTACCTCTATAAATAAGTCCATCATCATACATTTTTTTAAACATAGTGTTGACGGCAAAATTTCTTTTTTCATCTAAAGTAAAAGTGAGACGTGACCAATCAAGTGAGGCGCCCATAGATTTAAACTGAGAAAGTATTGTGTTTTGAGATATAGAAACAAACTCTTCAA
>CAZNZP010000043.1:0-3376 GCA_964577625.1 uncultured Candidatus Saccharibacteria bacterium | reverse complement strand
AAGGTGGAAGTGGAGTAGAGGAAGTAGAAGAGAAGAGATTAGTGAGGAAAGTTTCTATACGAAGTAATCTTTCTCTTAAAGAGTTTACATCTGTACTGGAAGTGGTTGTGTCTGTAGTGAAGATGGGGGTGGTAGTAGAAGTAGTATTATTAGTTATGAAACTATCATTAGAGAATGCTTGATAGTTATTAATAACAAAGGTACTATTTACACATTTATCGGTATTTAGACCAAAGATATTGTTTACTCCACAATAGAGTTTGACGGAGAAGAGATCCCAAGTGGAGAGAGGTTTGGGTTGTTGAGCTAAAGCTATTAGTGAAAAAGATAAAAGGAAGACTACTAAAAATAGTATATTTTTAGTTTTCTTTAAAATATCTATTATTTTCTTGTTTTTAGAATGATAAAACACAATAATAATACTATTCTCCCGATAGTATTATTATATCTTGAAAAACGCTAAAAAAGCTTTAGAAAATGAGGGTGGTGGGGAAAACTAGTTATATTAAAAATCAACAAATTACTACTTATTTATTTCTTAATTTTAATACCATGCAAAACTAAAATCTTCTCAAATTCCTCTCTTTCAATATTTTCTTTTTCTATAAGTTCTTTTGCTATATAATCCAAAACATTTCTTTTTTCTTTAACTATTTCTCTAGCTGTTTTTAGTCCCTCTTCACAGATTTTTTTGATTTCATTATCTACAGTATTAGCCAAATCATCTCCAATAATATTTTTTGAGTAAGACAAATTTTCATAAAAAATTAATTTTCTTTCATCATTTTCAATAGCAATAGGTCCTACTAGCTCATTCATCCCATATTTCATCACCATATCTCTCGCTATAGAAGTAATCATTTGCAAATCTCCAGATGGTCCAGTTGATAGATCTCCATACA
Organism: uncultured Candidatus Saccharibacteria bacterium; assembly: GCA_964577625.1. Classification (GTDB taxonomy): domain Bacteria; phylum Patescibacteriota; class Minisyncoccia; order Phycocordibacterales; family UBA5272; genus UBA5272. Next base: position 2,474 of record CAZNZP010000043.1, on the reverse strand, counting down.
CTTCGATTTCGGCTGCGTATCCACCAAAAGCCATAGCAATATCGTCTATAAAATCTTTTTTGGTATTTAACTTTTTATCATCTAATGGAAGCTTTAAAGTATATCCTCCAGCATGACCTCTAGAGATTATAGAAATCTTATGTACAGGGTCGGCATTTGGAAGCATAGAAGCGACAAGTGCATGCCCCGCTTCATGATAAGCAGTTTTCTCTTTTTCCTTTTCGGAAAGGAGGTGTGTTTTTCTTTCTGGACCAAGCATAACTTTTTCAATACTCCTCACTAAATCATATTGAGAAATAGATTTTCTTCCTTCTCTAGCTGCTAGGATTGCTCCTTCATTCATAATAGAAGCTAAGTCTGCTCCAGAAAATCCTGGCGTCCTTTCAGCTATGACTTTCAAGTTTACATCTTCTGCTAACGGTTTTTCTTTAGTGTGTACCTTAAGAATATCTTCTCTAGACTCTCTATCTGGTAAATCAATCGTCACCCTTCTATCAAATCTTCCTGGACGAAGTAATGCTCTATCTAGAACATCTGGTCTATTAGTCGCGGCTATGACAATTAATTTTTCATTTGGCTCAAAACCATCCATCTCTACGAGAATTTGATTCAAAGTTTGTTCACGCTCGTCATTTCCTCCACCGAGCCCAATACCTCTCGCTCTACCGACAGCATCAATTTCATCAATAAAAATAATTGCTGGAGAATTTTTCTTAGCCTCTTTAAAAAGATCTCTCACCCTACTCGCTCCCACTCCGACAAACATTTCTACAAATTCACTTCCAGATAAATGATAAAAAGGTACCCCCGCTTCCCCTGCTACCGCTCTCGCAAGTAAAGTTTTTCCCGTGCCTGGCGCACCCATGAGAAGTAATCCTTTTGGAATTTTTGCTCCAATCTCTAAAAACTTTTTTGGATTTTTAAGAAAGTCTACCACTTCTTCCAATTCTTCTTTTGCTTCTTTTGCTCCAGCCACATCTTTAAAAGTAATTTTCTTTTTACCATCATTTGGATCAATAAGTTTGGCTCTGGTATTTCCAAAAGAAAGCGCATTCATATTTGCTCCCTTCACTCCACGAAATAGAGACCAAATCATAAATCCGAAAAAGAGAAGTGGTAAGAAAATAAAGGCTAAAGTTAGAAAATCTATTTTTGATTCCTCTTTTACTTGTATATTTAAATTCCCTAAAGTAGTAGTTGAGACGTCATAATTTTTTAAAATATCTAAAAAAGTTTCACTTCTTTCTTTTTGAGAAACAAACATTGTACCAGTCCCCACTTCCAGATAAACCTTATTTCCATCAATCAAAATATTTCTAGCTGTAGAAGATGCTCCATTCACTGAAGTTATTTCTGTACTGGTAGATACCTCTTCCAAATTTTTCACCAGCTCACTCATTGGGACTTTGACCTCTTCTCTACCCTTGGAATTTCCTACGTAATTTGAAAAAAGTGAGTAAGCAAAAGCTACAAGGATTATAAAAACAAGAATGTTAAAAAGTTGAGAAAAAAAGTTTGCTGGTTTTTTATTTTTACTATTTTTCTTATTTTTTTTGTTTTTTAAAGGAGATTTTACATCTTTTAAATCAAATTTTGTCATAGCGAAATATTAACACAATTGTGCTAAAATGTAAAAATAAAATATAGCTAAAATATGGCTTTAATTGAGAATAAAAAAATACATTTAACATATGAGGTAAAAGACAAGTATGAGGCAGGACTTGAGCTTTTTGGTAATGAAGTTAAAGCCATTAGAAACGGTAAAGCTCAAATTGATGGAGCGAAAATTATTATCCGTGGCGGTGAAGCTTATATTGTCGGAATGTCTGTCTCCCCTTATCAAAATTCCGAAAAAGAAAAGAAAGAAAAAGATGATAGAACTAGACGTCTTCTTCTCAAAAAATCTGAAATCCTCAAACTTGCTACTGAGACCGAAAAAGGATATTCATTTCTTCCTATTAAAATCTATGACTCTCACGGGATTTTAAAATTAGAATTTGGAGTTTGTAAAAGAAAAAATAAAGCTGACAAAAGAGAAACCTTAAAACTGAAAGAATTTAAGAGAGAAAAGAAAAGTTTTGTTTGATAAGAAGACTAAAAGATGTTATAATATAGGGACGGGAGTGTCAGGATTCGACTTCTAATTCTTTGTAAATGTGGTTTCCGATAATGAAAGTAAATCGTAAAAATCTTTCAACCTATGTTGCAAACAACGTAGCTAAAGCAGTTCGTTCACCTTATGTGTTTGAATTTGCTCCAGTGGTCGCTTAATTTAAGCCGTCTTGGTGTCTCGCTTTTATTTACACATCGTAAATTTGAGGCAATATAAAGAATGTGTGTAGAAAATTTTAAGTTAGTTTTCTCTAAAATTTTTGAAATATAAAAAACTAGATTAAACAATTTTTTTATTTTTATATGTTTAATTGAATTTACAAAAATAAATATGAAACTAGACTCATTTGTAAAAATTTTTA
>CAZNZP010000042.1:0-3457 GCA_964577625.1 uncultured Candidatus Saccharibacteria bacterium | reverse complement strand
AACTCAATTGTTTGCTTTGGTGAAAGTTTAGAGAATCCAAAATTTATAATTTTAGATTTTATAATAAACACCTTTAGTCTCTTTTAGCATCTTTTCTAGACTAAAATTAGTCTCTATTTTAATTTTTGCTTCTCTACCTAACCTTTCTCTCAATTCTTTACCTTCTATCAATTTTTCTAAAGCCAATTCAAAACCATTCACATCTTTTGGTTGAATCAAAAACCCGTTTTTATAATTCTCCACAACTTCATTAATTCCTCCAGTATCACTAGCTACTAAAGGTAAAGAATTTAAGCCAGCTTCAAGTAAAACATAAGGCAAACCCTCTTTCAAAGATGGCATAAAATAAATATCTGCTTCTTTTAAAAATTCACTATGCTTTTCTCTGTTGATTTTTAATTCTACAAAATTTTCCAAATCTAAATCTTTTATCATCTTTTCTAGATTTTCTTTTTCGTCACCCCCAAAAGAAAATATGGTGTATTTAAAATTTTGAATTTTATTTCTTAAAAGAGAAATAGTTTTTAACCCATACTCAAATCCTTTATTTTTATGAAGCTCACCAATAGAAACAATTTGTACTATGTTTTCATCTTTTTCTTTAGGTATACTGTTTATAAACTCATTCAAATTTATACCATTATGTACTGTGACGATTTTATCTTTTACAAAAAGCCAATCTTTCACATCATTAAAATCTTTCTCTGAAACACAAATAGTCTCATGAGAAAGTATAATAGAAAGCCAAGATAAAAATTTAATCAATAAAATCTGCCACTGAGGTCTTTCTTCACGAAACGGAAATCCGTGTGCTGTGAAAACAATTTTCTCTATCCCAGCCAATCTTCCAAGCAATGCTCCGACTATACCAATTTTAGAACTATTCAAATGTATAATGTCAGGTTTTTCTATTTTTAAAATTCTATACAACTCTTTAAAAACTTTCACCTCTTTCTTTAAATTCACATCCCTTTCTAAATTGGGAATCTGTATAGTGCGAATATCTTTTTCTTTTAATCTTTCAGAGAGAATTCCCTCTCCGCCAAAAGCTACCACCACATCTTCTCCGACTTCCTTCATATGAGAAGCTAAATCAAAGACATATTTCTGCGCTCCGCCCCAATTGCTTTTTGTGATTATGTATAAAATCTTCATATTTTTGAGAGAAAAATTTAGCTTTATTTTTTTAGGATAAATTGTATAATAAACCTATAAACTTAATATAATTATATATGATTTCAACCAGAATCACAAAGAGGGTTTTTATTGGGATAATTGATTTTTTAATTCTCTCACTTTCACTTTATTTTGCTTTAGCTTTGAGAAATTTAGAATTCTTATCCTATACAGAATATTTAAAAATCTTTAAACCTTTTCTTTTGATTATTCTCTTAAACCTTGTAGTCTTTTACATGTATGGACTTTATGACAAGATTACCGTGAAGATTTATCAAGAATTAAATCAAAGAATTCTTACGGGGCAAATTCTCTCTTCTGTCTTAGGGGCTATTATTTTTTATACCTCCCCTTCTTTTTCTATCGCTCCCAAAACAATTCTCATAATCTACATTTTGATTTCCAGTCTTTTGATTTTTGTTTGGAGAAAAAATGTTGGAATAATTTTTAAAAGTACTGCAAAAAATAAAATCCTGCTAGTCGCTGAAGGTAAAGAGCTTTTTGAATTAAAAGATGAAATAGAGCATAACAAAATTTTAAACGTGCAGAAAATTGATTATATAGATTTAGCAGAAAATAAAGATTTAGATCTTTATACTAAAATAAAATCCAAAATTGAAGAGAGTGATTTTAATATGTTAGCTATTAATATGCATCACTCTTACATTAAAAATAGTATTTCTCTTTTTTATGAATTGCTTTTAGATAAAGTGGAAGTGGTAAATTTCGCAGATTTGTATGAAGAGATTTTCCAAAAAATCCCTTTGGAAAATATTGATGCTGGCTGGTTCTTCAACAATCTCTATATTAAAAAAAGTAAATTTTATGAAAACTCAAAAAGAGTTTTGGATTTAATTTTGGCTGTTCCAGCATTTATTGTATCTTTACTTTTTTACCCTATAGTCTGGCTAGGACTAAAGATTCAGGACGGAGGCAGACTTTTTTATATATCTCTCAGAATAGGTAAAAATAATCAACCCTTCAAAGTCTATAAATTTCGCACTATGACTGATTTAAAAAATAAAGATATAGATTCTACCAGTAAAGATGAGAGTAAAAGGATTACAAAATTTGGTAGCTTTTTACGAAAAACAAGAGTTGATGAACTTCCACAACTTCTAAATATTATCAAAGGAGATTTGTCTCTCATTGGACCTCGTCCAGAAGTTCCACAATTAGTAAAAGAATATTCCAATCAAATTCCTTTTTATGGTATTCGTCATACCATTACCCCAGGACTCTCTGGTTTTGCTCAGATTTATCAAGAGCAAAAAGCTGTACCAAAATTTGGTATCGCTACCGATGCCACTAGAGAGAAACTCTCTTATGATGTTTACTATCTAAAACACCGATCTCTTTTAATGGATTTATCTTTAATCTTGAGAACCATTAGAAATTTATTAGGTAAGAGTGGGATATAATAAAAACATATGAACCCAAAAGTGTCTGTCATAATGCCGGTCTATAATGGTGAAAGATTTTTAAGAGAAGCTATTGAAAGTGTTTTAAATCAAACTTTTTCTGATTTAGAATTAATCATAGTGAATGATGGTAGTAAAGATAATTCCCTAAATATCATCAAAAGTTATGCAGAAAAAGATTCTAGAGTAAAAATAATTGATCAAGAAAATTTTGGTTTAGCATCATCCCTAAATAATTCAGTTAGAATTGCAAATGGTAATTATTTATCAATAATAGAGCACGACGATATATGGCTACCCAAAAAATTAGAAACAATTTTAGTAAAAATAAATAAAGAAAAAAAGATAATAACACATAATGCAGTTGAGTATGATTTTATTAAAAATAGATTTATAAGAAAAAATGGAGGGAATCTATCATGTTTAACTTTCAACAAAGAAGTACTTTATCTATTTTTTCCATTACCTGAAGATAATAAAAAGTATCTAGGAATAGAAGACGGTATTATATCTGCTGAAATAATCTTAAATAAAGAACGAGGAATAATTAAAGAAGAAGATATTCTACATTTAGACACTATTTTGACAGTAATGAGTGTTAATGACTCCAGTTTATCAAGAGAGAAAAACCCTGCAAAAATAAAAAAACTTTACAAAAATATAATCTTAAGATATGTGCACTTGAAAGGAAACTCGAAAGAACTTGATGTTTTATTGAAATTCTGGGAAAGACATTACTTTTATAACAAAATGATACTAATTCTACCGAAAAGTTTTAGAAAGATAATATATTCTATGCTAGATAAAATTAGAGATTTTAAAAATAAAGATGTCATATTAAAAGATGATAAATGGAAGGA
>CAZNZP010000041.1:0-3532 GCA_964577625.1 uncultured Candidatus Saccharibacteria bacterium | reverse complement strand
TATTAAGAAAAAACATAAAGGAGATAATAAAAAAATCGCTGAAGAGACAATGAAAATTTATAAAGAGAAAAAGATTAAACCTTTCTCTAGTTTTTTGGTACTACTTATACAAATCCCTGTATTTTTTGCTTTGTTTTACGTCTTTAGAGAAGGAAATTTTTCTTTAAGATCAGATTTAATTTATTCTTTTGTTCATTTTCCTGAAACGATTAAAAATTTAGCTTTTGGTTTTATGGATTTATCTCAAAAATATATTTGGATAGGAGTTTTGACTGGTATTACAATGTTTATTCTTGCTAGAAGACAAAGTTTTGGGTTAACTGATAATAAAAAAGAAGAAAATAAACCTTCTTCTAAAGGGGGAGATTTCGTAGAAGTTTTTTCCAAGACTATGCAACCGCTAATGAAATACTTTTTACCTGTAGTTTCTGGAGTTTCAGCTGCTTTCTTCCCTGCTGCTATCGGAGTATATTGGACAGTCAATAATATACTTTCTATTTTTCAAGATATGTATATTAAAAACAAACTTAAACAAGAAAAAGAAGAAGAGAAAAGTAAATAATTTTAATCTCCTCCAGAATAAAGAATATTATCTATATTTAAAGTCCAAAGTGATCCGTCGTTTTTATTTATAAATCCAAGATGAGATTTATAAGAGTTTATGTTTAAATTCCTAGCATCAATAATATCTTCCACTTGTCCGTCAGATTTAATATCAAATAAAAGATTTCCATTTGGATAGTCTGTGTTTACTATATACAAATTATCTTCCCAACTAGTCATACCTTGATACCAAGCATCTGGTAAACCAGTTTCATAATTAATAATTTCTTTTGGTACAGCACACACAATTAGTTGCTCCCCTAAAGCGTTATTTTGAACACATTTATTAGCTAAAGTATTGAAGCTAAAAGAAGTTAAATCTGAATCTGTGAATTTTGTACCATTAAAACCTTTATTTTTATAAGTTTTTATACCAGACTCTGTAAAAATAGAAGCTAAAAGATTATTATTTTCTATTAAGAAAAACATACCATGATGATCTCCATAAATTTGAGACAAATCACCTAAAATATTTTTCTTTATATTTACCTTATAAAGACTATTGTTTTCGTAAGCGGTATCTGTAGTTTGAGCAAAAAGATCACCAATATTTGAAAGTATTAATTTCCAAGAAGAAAGCTCAGAACTATAAACTCTTCTACCATAGGAATCATTTACATCTTCTATTAAATACCAATCTGTGTAAGTATCATCTTTATTATTTGTTTTTTTGGTTTTTTTAACTATATAGGCTAGACGTTTATTGTTTTGAGAGGTTACAATATTTTTTATATTATCTGAAAGAGTTAAAGAGTTCATTAGATTCGCTGTAGAACCATAATAGGTTGGTATAGTAGCACTTACAGTTTTTATAGTGTCATCAGCATTTAAATATTGAAAAAAGACTTTATTTTTATAACCACTTTTTTCATTCATAAAATAAGCTCGTATAGTATTTGGAAAAGGAGTAGTAGTCACTTGGATTGGGGTAGAAGTTGGGGACATTAGATTTTTTTCATAAACAAAACCAGTTTCAGAGTCTACAAATTGTAAAATAGTTCTAGTAGAAGTACCTGTTTGTTCCACACCTTCAGAATCAAAATACTTATAAGTAAAAACTTCATCATAAAATCCATATCCAGCCACAGGTTTATCCCAAACTTTAATCAAACTCTCAAAATAATAATCACCATAAGGTGTTCCGTTTGGGCTTTCGACACCTTCACCTTCTCCTCCATTGTTACCTGTAAAAAAACTCAAAAGATTTCCAAAATTAAAAGCTGGTCTTCCAGTTTGATCTGTGGAAGATGAAGAAGTTTGAATTCTGTCTTTTAAAAATAAAAAATAAACTAATAAAGTAAAAGCTAAAATAGCTAAGATTATGAGTATGATTTCTTTTTTATTTTTTTTAAAAAATGATTGTTTTTTTGGTTCCATAAATTAAAAATTATTTACCATCTATTGACCAATGCCAAGCCTCAGTACTCAATTTATAAAAACCGTAATCCGCAGCATTAGCTACCAACCAGTCATATAAACGATTTGTCCCGGCAGGACAGGTGGCATTAGGGAAACAAAGAGTTTTCCCATTATGTTTAAAATCAAAAGCAACACCAGCTTCATGGCGAGATGTGCCAGGTTTTGCTGTAGGAACCCTACAATGCCCAGAAGGAGAATGAATAATATCAGGACAACCATTTGTCTTTCTTAACTCAACTTGTTTTTCGTAAGTTCTCCAGTTGGTTGTTTCTTTAAAATCTATACCAGCTGCAGTTAATGCACTAAAAAGTTCTTTAGTTTTTGATTCTATTGATTTTCCCACACGAACCCCATTTATTTCCACAGTATCATTTATACTTACACCAGGCCAAGAACCTGTTGTTCCTTGATAAGTAGACCTGCTCGCTGCTATCTGTTTCTGATACTCCACACAATATTTAGGGTCGGCGAGATTGGCAAGACGAGAACATCTATCTCCAACATCACTACAATATTTACTATCCACAATCTCTTTTGCTACATCAAAATAATTTCCACTATCTAAAGCAGCATCCAAAGCTATTTTCATATTTTTAAAACTACCAATACCCCCTGAACCCATATTAAAAGTCATATTTATCAAAATGTTTCTAATATATTCAGGATGTCTATCAAAAGTACTTTGTCCACCAGCATATTGGATAGCCATCTCTTTATGAGCTTCAAAATCGTTTGTAAGAAGTTTTCTTATTTCATCATCTTTAATAGATATACCCCTATCTCCGTTCACAAGTCTTTGAGCAATATCTTCTGATATACCAGCTTTTTTTAGATCATTTTTTACACTAACCTTATCACTTCTTTCAAGATTAAAGCCAACCCCAATACTCATTTTTCCTGCAGTATCTATATAAATTTTATTTCTGTATCCCTCATCCAACAAAAGCATTTCTATAGGGTCAGTGTTGGTATATTGTTTACTTGGATCACATACATCAGCTCTACCATAAGTCTTTCTAAAAGCACTCTCAGCATATCTGGTAGCCAGAGTCCAACCGGTCAAACGAGGATTAATAAAGGAAAGTATAGCATAAGAAAATATAAAAATAACAAGTGCAATACCAGCATTTTGAATAAAACTCCTACCTTCCACTTGTTTATAAATACTCTCTAGGGTTCCTTTTATAACAGCTCCTTGTATTACTCTAAAAACAATTAAAACAATAATAGCCACAGCCATCATTGTTAAAAGATAGTTTACAACTGTGGCTATGCCTCCAGTATCAGTATTCTCAAAAGTGGTTGAAGTAGATACGCCACTAAAAGAAGATACATGTTCATATGTTTCCTGTCTAGAATATACATCTTGCTGATCTTGAGTGTTATTTTGAGCGTAAAGGTTGGAATAAGAAAATAAACAAGAAAATAAAAAGAGGAAAATAAAAAACTTTTTCATAAATATACTTATATTTTAACACAAGAAACAGGCTAGTTTTTATTAAAAATAAAA
>CAZNZP010000040.1:0-3580 GCA_964577625.1 uncultured Candidatus Saccharibacteria bacterium | reverse complement strand
AAGAAAAAAATTATATAAGTATAAACAAAATAAATATTTGAGATTTGTTTATTATAGCTTTAAAAATATTTTAAAAACAATTTTTGATATTTGGTTTTGGCGAGATTATTTTAAGTATAAAAAAGAAAATAAAAGATTCAAAATCCCATTTATTGAATTGTGGCCAATAACTTGTGACAAGACAGAATATACTAATTTTGACGGTCATTATACATATTTCCCAGCTTGGGCTATAAGAAAAGTTTTAAATATTAAAAAAGAAAAAAATATTGATAAGCATATTGATTTCTCTTCTTCTTTACATTTTTGTGCAAACCTGTCAGCATATTTACCAGTTGAATTTTATGATTATAGGCCAGCCAAACTTTCTTTATCAAATTTAAAATCAGAACATGCAGATCTTACCGATCTAAAAAATTTCAAAGATAACTCTGTAGAGAGTTTGTCTTGTATGCATGTGGTGGAGCATATAGGTTTAGGTAGATACGGTGACCCTATTGATTCAGAAGGAGACATTAAAGCTATTAATGAACTAAAAAGAGTTTGTTCTATTGGTGGAGATATTCTGTTTGTGGTTCCAGTAGGAAAAGAAAGAATACAATTCAACGCTCATAGAATTTATGCTTTTAATACAATAATTAATCTTTTTGGGCCAGGTTTTACATTAAAAGAATTTTCTTTAGTAACAGATAATAATGATTTTTCGGAAAATATTAACTTAGAGCAAGTAAAAGATTTGGTAGAAAGACAAAATTATGGATGTGGTTGTTTTTGGTTTATTAAAAAAGTATAAAATAAAAATATGAACAAAGAAGAAAGAGAAATTTTAAAAAAGAAAGCTATAAAGAGAGATGGTTTGGCTAATTTACCAAAATTTAAGAGAGTTATAAAAGATCCAAAGATTTTTTTTCAATTTTTCATATTTTGGTTTATTGGTAAATATATAAAACCAATAAAAATAAGATATAAAACTCTATGGGGTGACAAAATGAAATTTTATGTTCCTGAAGGTCAAATTTTAGTTTCAAAAGGTTTTTTTGAGCTAAATTTATTTAATTTTATGTTAAATCTTGTAAAAGAGGGCGACATCGTTATAGATATTGGGGCTCATGTTGGAAGTTATACAAAATTACTCTCGAGATTAACTGGAGACAGCGGTAAAGTTTATGCTTTTGAACCCACACCTAGAACTTTTAAAACTTTATGGAATAACACTAGGTATGATAAAAATATAATTACAAACAATTTGGCACTACTTAATGAAGAAAAAGAAATATCTTTTGAGGATTATGGATTAAAATATAGTTATTTTAATGGATTTAAAAAGAGGGAAGCAAAAGAAATTTCCTCATTAAAATCTAAAGAAATAATACTAGAAGCTACCACTTTAGATAAATATTTTCTAAAAAACAAAATTGACAGATGTGATTTTATAAAAATAGACGCAGAAGGTGCTGAAAGTTTAATATTAATCGGAGCCTCAAATGTTTTAGAAAAAGTTAGACCTGTTATAAGTATTGAGGTTGGAGGAGGGGAAGAATGGACGAAAAATAATCGAGATTCAATAAAGATTTTACAAGCTAAAGATTATGTAGGTTATGAAATGAATGTAGATGGATTTTTATCTTTACATACCCCAAAAGATTTATATCTTTATGACAATCTTATTTTTGTTCCAAAAGAGAAGTTGGTAAAAATTAAAGATATTTTGAAATAAAAAATGAAAGTTATAAATATAAATTCAGGATTAGGTAATCAGATGTTTCAGTATGCTTTTATTTTGAATTATAAGTTAAAAGGTGAAAAGATTAAACTAGATACTATATTAGAAGATAAATTAAGATATCATAATGGTTTTGAGTTAAAAAACATTTTTTCTATAGAGGATGAATTAATTTTGGAAATAGAAAGGATTAGATTGTTGGGTCCAGTTTTTTTATTCAAAGGTAGCGAATTTCATTTTCTGAGAATATTTAGGAAGATATTAAAAAGTTTACGTCTTGAACGTATTTTTCATTTTGATAGATATATTCATGAAAACGAGATGAATAGCGAAGATAATTTTAATAGAAAGTACTTGGAAATAAAATCGGATGCTTATTTCTATGGTTTTTTCCAGAGTTATAAATATTTTGAAAATATAAAAGAAGAAGTTTTTAGAGTTTTTAGCTTTCCAGAAATACCTGAAACAGATACCCAAAACTTTGAGATCTTGAAAAAGATTAGGAATTCTGAATCTATTTCTTTACACATAAGAAGGGGAGACTACTTATCGAATCCATTTTTTAACGTCTGTGATATCAAATATTATAGAAGATCTTTAGAATTTGTCTTTAAGGAAAATTTAGAAAGAGGCATCAAAAAGGAGAGTATTAATTTATTTATATTTTCTGACGATATCGAGTGGTGTAAAAATAATCTTAATTTTTTAAAAAGTTCTGATGTGAGCTATATTAACTGGAATAAAAAAGAAAATTCTTATAAGGATATGCAATTAATGAGCGAGTGTAAACACAACATAATTTCAAATTCTACTTTTTCTTGGTGGGGGGGGTATTTAAATAAAAATAAAAATAAAATAGTTTGTGCACCAGAATATTGGTTCACGGATATAAAGACTACGGAAGATAGATGTGAAAAAGACTGGGTTTTGTTATAATTTATCTATGCCAAAAATATCAGTAATAATACCAACTTACAACAGAGAGAGCTCTATAAAAAAAGCTATTGAAAGTGTCCTCAATCAAACTTTTTCAGATTTTGAGTTGATTATTGTTGATGATGGCTCAACTGATAGCACAAAAGAAATTATTTCTGAATTTTTACTAAAAGACAAAAGGGTCAGATATTTTTATCAGTCAAATTCTGGTGGTCCTTCTAAACCAAAAAATACAGCTTTTAAACATTGTGCAGGTAGTTACATAGCTTACCTTGATAGTGATGATCAGTGGCTTTCTGAAAAATTAAAGAAACAGTATAACTTAATGAGAGAGTCTCCAGAAAATACTGGCTTAGTGGCTTGCCACGCTTTTGTTGTTGGAGAAAATGATAAAGAAAAAGGTATTCGTAAAGTTAAAAGCTCCGGCTCTTTAGAGGAATTATTGACGAAAGAAGGGGCTTTTCCTTTTAGTAGTAGCTCGATAATGGTTAAGAGAGAAGTGATAGAAAGAGTGGGAGGTTTTGACGAAAATTTAAGGATCGGAGAAGATTTAGATTTTTATATGAGAATTGCTGAAGGGGAATATTCTCTTTCTTTTGTAGACGAACCTTTATTTAAATATTTTGTACACAGTCTAAATATTTCTGGGAATTTGGATAGAGCATATAGAGACTACAAATACCTAATTAAAAAACATGCTAATTTTTTAGAAAAAGATAGAAATATATCATCTATTTATTATAGAAAATTAGGGACATATGCACTTTTAGCTGGGGATATGAAAGATAGTCGAAAGTTTTTTATTAAAGCGATATCCTTAAAACCTAACTTAAGAAATATTTCTAACTTTATTTTTTCTATTCTTGGTAGAAGATTTTATATGTATATTCTTTATATTAAAAATAAGAAATCTTTTAAAAT
>CAZNZP010000039.1:0-3643 GCA_964577625.1 uncultured Candidatus Saccharibacteria bacterium | reverse complement strand
CTTTAAATTATTTAAATTTTTATTTTAATTTTATGAAAAAATATATTGCAATTTTTGCTGGGCTTGTGATGATGCTCTCTTTAGGAGCAGCGTCTGCTCAAATCACCGGCGGAGGTGTAAATGTTCAATGTGTTAGATGGGATACTGACGGTACATGTGCGCAGTACAGCGCAGGTGCTAATATTGTTACTGGATCTGGTGTTACGCAGGGCGCAGGAGGCACATATCAACAACCTGGTGCTTATCAACAACAACCAATGACTCCCGCATATGTACAAGGACAAAACACAAGAAGACCTGGTGCTCAAATGGCAGATCTTATGTTTTTTGGGACTGCTGTAAATCAAGCTGGAGGAATAATTAGAATGCTTCCTGCAATACTTTTGGGTATTGCAGTAGTAGTCTTCTTCTACTTCCTTATCAGATATCTTATTGCTGGTAAAAATGAGCCAGGAAAAAAGAAGGAAGAATTATCTCGTATGATGTACTCTTTGATCGCCATCTTTGTGATGGTGACACTTTGGGGAATCATTGCTTTCTTTGGAGATATTATAGGTATTAATCCAAATGTTCAAGTAACAGCTCCAACTTTACCTAGATAAATTAAATAAAAAGATTATCTTTCCAAGAAAAAACGCAATTTTAATTGCGTTTTTTCATTTAAAAATTTAATAGAGACATGATATACTTAATTTTATAAATAAATAATTTTATGGAAATAATCGATAAAACAGCTGCAGTACTTTTAGCTGATTTTATAAACCCTGCAGTTTATTTACTTTCAGCGGTAGCTTTTGTATGGTTTTTGTTTGGTGTAGCTGAATTCCTTTGGGCTAGATATAAATCTGATGAAGATGGAATCAAAAAAGGTAAGCAGCATATGCTTTGGGGATTAATTGGTTTGGTGATTGTCTTTTCAGCTGGAGCAATTTATAATTTTATAACAGGTTTTTTTGAGTAACTATGAAAGAAAATAAACAAGATTTGATGCAAGAAATAATTGCTTTTTTGAAAAGTAGAGGGTTCGTTTTTCCTTCCAGCGAAATCTACGGAGGTTTTAATGGTGTATACGATTATGGACACTATGGATATCTTCTTTTAGAAAATATAAAGAGTGCTTGGATGAAAAGTATGATTCAAGAAAGAGATGATGTGCTTGCTTTAGATTCAGGTATTTTTATGCATCCGATGACTTGGAAAGCTTCTGGACATGTAGACACTTTCAATGATCCGCAAGTAGACTGTAAAAATTGTAAAGCTAGATTTCGCGCAGACCATATTTTGGAAGAATTAGGTGTAAGTGCTGACAAAGCCACTCTAGAATTTATCAATCAAGAATTAGATAGGTTGAGAGAAGAAAAGAAATTAGTTTGTCCGTCTTGTGGAAAAGCAGAACTAACTGAAGCAAAAGTATTTTCTTTAATGGTAAAAAGTAATCTTGGTTCTCCGACAGACGCACTTTCTGAAGAAAATGTTGTGTATCTTCGTCCGGAAACTTGTGGAGGAATCTATTTGGAATATAAAAATACCATGGATTCACTTCATCCAAAACTTCCTTTTGGTATGGCACAAATTGGAAAAGCTTTTAGAAATGAAATCGTTACCAAACAATTTGTCTTTAGGACTCGCGAATTTGAACAAATGGAAATGCAGTACTTTTTCAATCCAAAAGCTGCACCTCTCAGTCAGATTACCGACAGCTCCCCTGAAGAATTAGGGGAGCAAACCCAAAATGCTACAGAGTATTATTATAATCACTGGAAAAAGTATCGCTGGGATTTTTATTTAAGTTATGGAATCAAAGAAGAAAGTTTAAATTGGTATAGACATGAAAAATTAGCTCACTACGCCAGTGATGCTTATGATATTGAGTATAGATATAAAATGCTAGGAAATTCTTTTAAAGAGCTAGAAGGTATTCATGCGAGGGGAGATTGGGATCTTTCTCAACATTCAAAATTTTCTGGTAAAGATTTAAGTTATTTTGATGAAGAGTCTCGTGAAAGATTTATTCCACATATTATAGAAACCTCTGTCGGAGTAGCAAGAATGATGTTAGCTTTTATTGATGACGCTTATACTAAAGAAGAAGTGAAAGAAGGGGAGGAAAGAATAGTTTTGAAATTAGATAAAAGATTGTCTCCAGTCAAAGTAGCAGTCTTCCCACTCTTTAAAAAAGAAGAACTTTTAAATCCAGCTAGAGAAATTTGGAAAGATTTATCTAAAAAGTATTTCTGTGAATTTGATACTTCTGGATCTATTGGAAAAAGATATAGAAGACAAGATGAAATCGGTACTCCATATTGTGTGACTTTTGATTATGATAGTGTGAACGATAATGCGGTGACAGTGAGAGATAGAGATACAATGGAGCAAGAAAGGGTAAAAATCTCAGAACTAAGAAATTATTTAGAAGAAAAATTCGGGTTTTAAAATAATAAAAAATGCTAATTATTCACTTAATTAGCATTTTAAAAAATTTTAATCACCGTCATCATCTTCTTCAAAATAATAACGTTTTTTCTTTCTTGGTTTCTCTTTTTTTGAGCTTCCTTGCAATATCCAACCTATCCAGATTATCCATCCTGCCCACAAAATAGCTTCACGATTCTCTAGGAAAGGGGTGGAACTAAAAGATAGATAGATTAGTATTCCTAAAAGAATTATTTTTCCCATAATAAATAAATTTTAAAGGATGAATATAAACAACTGTTCTTGAATATATCCTTATATTTTATTTTAGTCAATATTAGATAAACTTAATTTTAGTTTTAAATTTGCAAAAAACTTGAAAATATAGTATATTTTTGACATCATTTATTAAAATTTATGGCTCAAGACAAATTAATCAAGCTAGTAAACAAAGAAACTGGTACTACTTATTACACCAGAAAAAATAAGAAATTAGTCACAAGAAAAATTGAGTTGAAGAAATTCGACAAAAAACTCAAAAAACATGTGACTTTTAAGGAGGCTAAAAAATAAAAGTTAAAACTATGTTGATACTTAAATTTACAAATAGAGACAAAGGAGAAGAAAAAGACGGAATGTTAAAAGCTGTCTATTATGGCGCTAAAGAAAAAGCTCAAGCTATTTTTATAGACGCTATTGAATTTGAAAAGCTTTATCGTGAAGCAGGACAAACTTCAGTTATAAGTTTAGAAGGAGAAGGTAAAAAACTTCAAGCTTTGGTACAAGATATAGCTTATGAACCGATTAAATATGTTCCAAATCATGTAGATTTTTATATTGTAGAAAAAGGAGTAAAAATTAATGCTCGTATTCCATTTGAATTTGTTGGAGTTTCTGAAGGGGTAAAAACTCTCGGAGGTCAATTAGTCAAAGTTATGCATGAGTTAGAAGTGGAAGCGGAAGCTATCGACCTTCCTCACTCACTTGAAGTAGATATTTCTCTCCTTGAAAATCTTGACTCAGTGATAGAAGTAAAAGATATTAAACTTCCAAAAGGTGTAGAGCTTTATAAGACTGAGCCAGATGAAATCGTAGCTTCCATAGCTAAAGCTGTAGAAGAAGATTTGTCAGCACCAGTTTCTGCGGATATTTCAGATATTGAAGTAGAGGAAAAAGGTAAAAAAGAGGAAGAGGGAAGTGCTGGCAGTAACGTTATCATGTCAGGGGGTTA
>CAZNZP010000038.1:0-3696 GCA_964577625.1 uncultured Candidatus Saccharibacteria bacterium | reverse complement strand
CTTTTTTCTTAGGAATGGCTGTACTTTATGTTTTTTGGGCAGCAATAATTATTTGGTCTCTAGTTTGGAAGTTAATTGCTTTTTGGAGAAGTGCGAGAGACGATGGTAAGCTTTGGTATATTTTGTTTATTTTTATACACACATTAGGTGTTCTTGAAATAATTTACATTTATTTCATTAGTCCAAACTCAAAATATCAAAAAAAGAAAAAGGCACGTTTAGCGGCTCAAATGCAAGCCCAAAATGTTCAACAATATAATACTCCTGATCAACAAATTTAAAAACCTATAATAAATAGTTAAAAAAGAAAAGCAGACCATATGGTCTGCTTTTCCAACTTATATATTCAACTTATATATCTAAGTCTGGCATGGCTTTCAGCGCCTAAAGCACTGGCACATACCTACATATATATTTTAACATTCCATTATTTTCTGTAAAGAGTTTTCTTAACATTTCTTTTAAAGCGTTATACTATTCCCAAAATATTTTCTTATGCTATAATAGTCTCAACAAATGAATCCAAATAAAGGTAGGCCTGGAAGTTCCAGAAGATTTCAAAAAAGAGTTTCAAACAAAGTAAGTATCAATGGACAGATACGTGCTTTAGAGATGCGTGTCATAGATCAGCACGGTAAAAATCTTGGAGTATTACAAAAAGAAGAAGCTTTAAAGTTGGCAGAAGAAGCTGGTTTAGACTTGATTGAGGTTTCTTCTAGCGCCAATCCTCCAATCTGTAAAATAGCAGACTATGGTAAACACGCTTATGAGACAAGTAAGAAGAAAAAAGAAGTCAAAGCTAAACAAGTAAATAGTGAGACAAAAAATATACAAATTAGTGTGGAAATTAGTGATAATGATATTTTAATCAAAGCTAGAAGAGCAGCTGAATGGCTAAAGGAAGGCCATAGAGTAAAAATAGATTTACAAATGAAAGGTAGAACCAAATACCTAGAAGAAGCCTTTTTAAGAAGTCGTATGGATAGAATTTTAGCTATTATTCCTTGCGAATACAAAATTGCTGAGCCAGTAAAGAAAATTGGCAACAAATTTATGACCGTACTTGAAAAAGTGCGTTAAATATGATAAGATTTCAAGACTATTATGAAAACAAATAAATCTCTCACAAAGAGACTAAAAGTCACAAAAACAGGAAAGGTTTTGGGAAGAAAGCCTGGCTTTAACCATTTCAATTCTAGACAAAGTAGAACCCATCAACTCGCTGGAAGAAAGATGTCTGAATTTAAAATGACCAATAAAGCAAAAAGTAGATTCCTTCCAGGACTTGGAAAATAATTTCATTAATTAATAAAAATATATGGCTAGAGTAAAAGGCGGCACAGTCGCAAATAAACACAGAAAAAGCGTCCTTAAAAAAGCAAAAGGATTCAGATTTGGAAGAAGTACAAAAGAAAGAGAGGCAAAAGTAGCTCTCATGAAAGCTGGTACTTATGCTTTTGCGCACAGAAGAGATAAGAAAAATGACATGCGAAAGCTTTGGAATGTAAAAATGAACGCTTCCCTTCGTGAACTTGGTACTACTTATAGTAAATTCATCGATGCTTTGAAGAAAAAAGATATTAAGTTGGACAGAAAGATCTTAGCAGATCTCGCAGAAAATCATCCGGAAGTATTTCAAAAAATTGTAGAATCTGTAAAATAAACAAAAGTAACACAAAATCCCGCATTTGCGGGATTTTGTGTTTTTAAACTTTACCTTTAAATTCTTCCACCATTTCCACATCTCCTAATTCTCGTCTATCTTTATTTTCTTTTGCCATTTCAATTAATCTTTCAATGATTCTTTTTGGATTGGAATCAAAAATAATTTTTGGATTGGTGCGATTGCTATTACGAATAATATCTCTAATCACTTCATCTGTAGTCCAAGGACCTTCTAAAATTCCTACTGGAATATTTGATTCAAAAGCTACAGTAAATTCATGAATAGTCCCAATTCTCCCACAACCTACCACCATAGCATCACAGCTTTTAGTCAGAATAATATCTCTCATTGGAAAACCAAAGCCAGTATAAATAATCACATCACAACCATCTGGCGGTAAAAAATACAAATCAGTATGCTCTCTTTCATCCGTAGCTGGAGAAAGCCCTAAAGATAAAAATCCACCAGCTTCTTGATAAGCTAAAGCTCCTGCATGAGGAAAACCACTGGTCGCCCCAGTAGTTAAAATACATCCTTGTTCCGCTACTTCTCTACCAAGATCTCTAGCGGCTTGAAGAACGGTTGGTCCGCAGTGAGCCACATCGGCTGCTCCAGAGATGCAGATTACAATTTTTTTTTCGTCAGTTTTTTTAGAATCCATATTTCAAAATTATATCATATTTTATAAGGTTATTTCTATTACTTCATTATCCATAGGCACCTGAGCTTTTATTCCGTATCTTTCAACTATTCTTTGAGCTAAATAACTTTGACTTTTTGGTTCACCAAGAACAACAAAAACTTTTTTTAAATCTCCTTTCATTTTTTCTACAAAATCTTGTAAATCACTAGAATCTTTATGAGCTGAAAACCCAGTTAGGTTTGCAATTTCTGCTCTCACAGGAACTTTTTCTTTAAAAATGGAAATGGTTTTAGCTCCATCTTGGATTCTTCTGCCTAAAGTCCCAGAAGCCTGATAACCGATAAGAAGTAAAGTGTTACGAGGATCAGGAAGATATCTAGCTTCATGATGCACAATCCTTCCCCCATTACTCATACCAGCTCCAGCAATAATAATTTTTGGACCAGGAACTTCATTGATAGCTTTAGAGTCTTCTGGGGTCTTAGTCATAGTTAACCCAGCAAAAGCAAAAATATCATCTCCGCTACGAATAATCTCTTTTACATTTTCATTAAATTCTTTTTCGTGTTTTTTATAGACTCTAGTGATATTGATTGCTAAAGGAGAATCTAAGAAAATCGGTATTAAAGGAATCTCTTTATTCTCCACCATGTTATTAAATAAATAAACTAATTGTTGTGTTCTTTCTACAGAAAAAGCTGGTATCATTAAAGTGCTTTTTTGAGCAATAGTTTTTTTAATTAAACTTTTTAAAATGTTTACTCTATCATTTAAATGCTCATGCTCTCTATCTCCATAAACACTTTCCATAATTAAATAGTTAATGCCTGACACATGTTCAGTATCTCTCAAAAGAGGAGAAGGAGAATTACCCAGGTCTCCAGTAAACATAATCTTTTGACCTCTAATCTCAAAAACAACCATACTACTACCTAAAATATGTCCAGCGTCATAAAAAGTAATTTTTATTCTCCCAAACTCCCTATCTCCAGAATCTATATACATATCTTCATGGAGTTCTCTAGTCTCCCAAAGACCAATGGCCTCATCTACATCTCCTTCATTATAGATGGGAGGTAACCCATCCCTTTCTGCTTCTTTAGTAAGAATACCCACTGAATCTCTTAAAACGTATTCTCCAATATCTCGTGTAGCTGAAGTAGAAACGATTGCTCCCTGAAATCCTTCTTTCACTAATTTTGGTATTCTTCCTACATGATCAAGATGTCCGTGTGTTACAAATAGTACATCAATATCTCTTGGATTGTAGGGAAAAGAATTTCTGTTATTATCTTCCGCAACTTTTTCTCCCTGAAAAAGACCACAGTCTATCATAATATTTCTTCTGCCAACTTTTAAAATAAAGTTAGAACCAGTCGGAGTATTA
>CAZNZP010000037.1:0-4035 GCA_964577625.1 uncultured Candidatus Saccharibacteria bacterium | reverse complement strand
AATTTTCTCCCCTCCCTAGTAGGGAGGGGATGGGGGAGGGTTGCAATATAAAATATATGGATCAGATTGCAAACATGCTAGTCAGCATTAAAAACGCCGGTCTTATTAAAAAAGATCACATTATAATCCCTCACTCAAAAATCAAAGTTTCTATTTTAGAAGTTTTGAAGAGAGAAGGATATATTAAAACCTTTGAAGTGCTAGAGCTAGCTAACAACAAAAAACAAATTAAGATTGTCATTGAATATACAGGAAAGCATCCAAGAATCTTTCCAAAAATTAATGACATAGAAAGAGTTTCAAAATTATCAAAAAGAGTTTATTTAGGTTACCGTGATATTCATAGACATAAATACGGTAAGGGTCTCGTAATAATCTCTACTCCAAAAGGTATTCTCACAGACAAAGAAGCTCGTAAAGAACTTTGTGGTGGAGA
The DNA here is from genome assembly GCA_964577625.1 of uncultured Candidatus Saccharibacteria bacterium. Lineage (GTDB taxonomy): Bacteria > Patescibacteriota > Minisyncoccia > Phycocordibacterales > UBA5272 > UBA5272. The sequence continues at coordinate 3,599 of CAZNZP010000037.1, read as the reverse complement.
AGTCTTATTTAATATTTGGTAAATAAATATATGTCAAGAATAGGAAAACAACATCTAAATATTCCAAGCGGTACAACTGTATCATTTGAAAAAGGCGTCTTCTCTGCGAAAGGACCAAAAGGAGAATTGAAGAAAAACTTCAATGAAGATTTAATTAAAATAAATATTTCCGAAGATGGTATCACTAGTGAACCTATCCGAAATGATAAAGTTTCCAAATCTCTCTGGGGAACCTATATGTCTCATATTGAAAATATGATGAAAGGGGTAAACGATGGATTTGAGAAAAAATTAGTCATTGATGGAGTTGGTTTTAAGTGGGAAGTCAAAGGAGATAAACTTCAATTAAATATCGGATATTCTCACCCTGTCTTTGTAGATATTCCAAAGACTGTGACAGTGACAGCTGAAAAAGCTAATCTTACAGTCAGTGGAATTGACTTAGAAGATGTTTCTCTCTTTGCTATGCAAGTGAGAAGAATTAAACCTGTTGAACCATACAATGGTAAAGGTATTAAGTATGTAGACGAGGTCGTTATTAGAAAGCAAGGTAAAAAAGCTGCTTAAAAATTATAAAAAATTTTCAGAAATTATTTTTTGAATCAACCCCGCAAGCGAAAATTCAAAAAACAATTTCCTTTAAATTTTTAAATAAAAAATATGAAAAAAATAATTGCAAAAAATAAAGTTTCCAAAAGAAAGCAATTGCACAAGAAAATTCGTGCAAAGATTTCTGGAACAGAAGAAGCGCCTCGCCTTGCTGTATTTAAATCTAATAGATTTATTTATGCTCAAATCATCAACGATGATTCAGGTAAAGTCTTAGCGAGTGCTAGTGATTTAAAAACTTATTTAGAATCCAAAGTTAATAAAGTAGAATCTGCAAAAAAGGTTGGACTTGAATTAGCTCTGAGTGCTAAAAAAGCAAAAATTAAAAAAGTTGTCTTTGACAGAGGTGGATTTCCTTTTAAAGGTCGTGTCAAAGCTTTGGCCGAAGGAGCAAGAGAAGGCGGTCTAGAGTTTTAATTTAAAATCTTGTATATTAAAATATATGTCAGAACTTAAAAAAGAAAACATAGAAGAAATTGAAAAAGAAGAAATTATTGATGAGGAAATCGTTGAAGAAGTTTCTTCTGAAGAAAAATCTTTTCCTAAAAGAAGAGGAGGTAGAAAACCTTTTTCAAAATCTGGAGGTAGAGGAAATAGGGTTCCAAAAGAAAAACCAGAATTCGATTCCAAGACCATAGACATTCGTAGAGTGACTCGTGTGGTTTCTGGAGGTAGAAGATTCTCTCTTTCTGTATCTCTCGTAGCTGGAGATAGAAATGGAAGAATTGGTTTTGGTACTGGAAAAGCGCTTGATACTCAAGCTGCTATTGAAAAAGCTTTCAAAGCTGCTAGAAAAAATATGATGACTTTGAAACTCGATAAAGATAATAAACTTCCTCACGATGTAAAAGTTAAATATAAATCAGCAACTCTTTGGCTTACTCCAAATAAAGGAAAAGGAATTATTGCTGGATCTTCTGCGAGAACTATTTTAGCTCTTGCTGGAGTAAATGACGTGACAGCAAAATTCCACTCGGGAACTAAAAACAAAATGAATAACGCTAGAGCGACAATGAAAGCTCTTTCTATATTCACTAGATAATTATCAACCTAATTAAAATTTTCAGAAATTATTTTTTGAATCAACCCCGCAAGCGAAAATTCAAAAAACAATTTCCTTCAAATTTTATAAACATATGCAAACACATCAAATCAAGAGAAATAACCCTCTCAAAAAATCTAGACAGATAGCTCGTGGAGGTAATCGTGGTAAGCAAGCTGGTCGTGGAGGCAAAGGACAAACAGCGAGAGCTGGAGCCAAGCTTCGTCCAGCAATGCGTGACACTATCAAAAAGCTTCCGAAGCTTCGCGGTCGTGGTATCAATAGAGCCAAAACTGTAGTCTATAGAGATCCAAAAAGATTTGCTACAGTTAATCTTGGACAATTAGACATTTTTGAAAATGGAGAGGTGGTAAATCCTACTTCTTTGTTAGCAAAAGGACTCATTCAATTGAGACACGGTAAACTTCCTCAAGTAAAAATTCTAGCTAGAGGAGAAAATACCAAAAAAGTAAAAGTCGAAAACTGTATTCTTTCCAAGACTGCAGAAGAAAAACTTAAAGCTTTATAAAATTATAAAATATGAAAACTTTAACAAGAATTTGGCAAGATAAGGTTTTGAGAAACAGAATATTGTTTGTAGTCTTTATACTTACTGTCATCAGATTTCTTTCTTCTATTCCAATTCCTGGAGTAGATAAAGAAGCTTTAGCCGGAGCTCTCGCTAGCAACAACTTTCTTGGTTTCTTAAACATCTTTTCTGGAGGAGGACTTTCCTCTTTCTCAATAATCATGCTCGGAGTAAGTCCATACATTACCGCATCGATTATTATGCAGCTTATGACTGTGCTCGTTCCAAAGTTTAAAGAGCTTTATCATGAAGAAGGTGAGGCAGGTAGAAGAAAATTTACTCAATATTCTAGACTACTCACAGTACCTTTGGCAGTGATTCAAGGTTATGCACTTCTTGCTCTTTTGACTGCTCAAAATATTATTCCTCAACTACCTGTACCAGATATGATTATGAATATCATTATCATTACTGCTGGTGCAGTACTTGTTATGTGGCTAGGAGAGCAAATCACTGAGTATGGAATTGGAAACGGAGCTTCCATGATTATCTTCGCAGGTATCGTAGCAAGCTTACCTACCAGCATTATTCAGGTGATGCAGACTTTTGATAGCTCAATGATTCCTATGATTCTCGGAGTTATCTTGTTAGTCATTATCACTATTGCTGGTATTGTCTTTGTGACAGAAGCAGAGAGACAGATTACAATCACTTATTCAAAGCAAGCAAGTAATTTTTACGGTTCAAGCGGTATCACTAGCACCTATCTTCCAATCCGTTTGAATCAAGCTGGAGTGATTCCAATCATCTTTGCAATTTCACTTCTTCTTTTCCCTCAAATGATTGCACAATTTTTTGGTAATTCTGCGAATGCTACTCTTCAGTCAGTTTCTCAATTCTTTACCAATTTCCTCTCTAATACTTTAGCTTACGGTATTACTTATTTCTTACTTGTAGTACTCTTTACTTACTTCTATACAGCAGTAACTTTTGACACTACTAAGACTTCTGAAAATCTACAAAAATCCGGAGCATTTATTCCTGGTTTTCGTCCTGGAGAATCTACAACCAACTATATTGGAGGAGTGCTCTCTAGAATTACTTTCTTTGGAGCACTTTTCCTAGGAGTAATCGCTATTCTCCCAGTGGTCCTTCAAGCAGTAACTGGAGTTCAAGCTTTTGCTATCGGTGGAACCTCTCTTCTCATTGCTGTAGCAGTAGTTATAGACTTTGTGAAGAAAATTGATGCTCAACTCACCATGAGAGAGTATTAGAATTTCTTAAACTAGAAGATTAAAAATAAAAGCTCTATTTTATAGAGCTTTTATTTTTAGGTAAATTTAAGCATGATATACTTATTATATAAATTATTCAATTTAATAAATACATATAAATATGTCATCTTTAGAACAATTAAAA
>CAZNZP010000036.1:0-5011 GCA_964577625.1 uncultured Candidatus Saccharibacteria bacterium | reverse complement strand
AGAAAATTTTATAGATGAAAATCTTTTTAAAAGCATTTTAGAAATATCTTTACTTTTGGGTACTAAAGAAAGTGAAATTATAAAAAATTATCTTCCGGAATTCATTTTTGAAAATATAGATAAATTTTCTTCAGAAGAATTGAAAATAAAAAATAATTCTAAAAAAGAAGAAATTATTGCTAATTTTGAAAAAAGACACACACTTTATCTAGAAAATATTAAAGAAAATTTTCAAAAGAAAAAATCTACAACAATTTTCTTTCCAACTATTAACGATTTAGAAAATTCTTATGAATATTTTCAAAATAAAAAAGTAGAAAATGTTATGATCTTTCATTCCAATCAAACTAAAAAAGAAATGAAAGAAAACCTTCAAAAATTAGAAAGTGGGTTTGTTTTAATACTTTCTATCTCATCCCTATTTCCATTTCTAATAAAAGAAAAAATAAATTTGAATACGGTAATTTTAGAAAAAGAAAACTCTTATAACTATTTTTCCCATACAGCTAAAAAACAAATTGATGCGAGAGAAATCATAAAAAGAGTTTCTAAAGATTTGGGATTAAATTTAATCTTGGGAGGTAATATTTTATCTTTTGAGGGTTTTAAAAATGCAAATCAAAAAAGTCTAAATATTTTAGAAAACAAAAAAAACAATTTTACAATTATTGATTTAGTGAAAGAGAAAGAACTAAAAAAAGAAGAATTGGAAAAAAGAGTGAAAAAGATTTCTGAAAAGAAAAATAACAAGTATAATCCAGTTTATTTTAGTGATGAGCTAGTCAGAAAATTAGAGGAAATCAAAAAAGCAAAAGGGCGTGTGTTTTTATACGCTAAAAGAAAAGGTCTTTATACTGAAACTGTTTGTTCTGATTGTAATACTATTTTTAAATGTAAAAACTGTGATAAACCATATATTTTATTTAAAAAAGAAAAATCTGAAAACAACGAAAGATTTTATATTTGTACAAACTGTAAAGATAAAATAGAGTTAAAGAAAACTGATATTTTAACTTGTGAAAATTGTGGCGGCTGGAGAATGAATACTCTTGGAGTAGCTACAGAAGGTATTGAAGAAAATTTAAAAGAAGCCGGATGGAAAACTTTTGTACTAGATAGTGAATCAGCTAAAACTAAAAAAGAAGTTAAAAATATTTTAGAGTTTTGGCAAAAAGAAAAAGCTTCGGTTTTAATTGGTACAGATTTAGCATTAAACTTTTTAAAAAAAGATTTTGAAATAAATTTAGCAGCCATCATTTCTTTAGATTCACTTTTCTCAATTCCAGAAATAAATATTGATGAGAAAATTTTGAACACCTGTTTAGAATTAAAAGAAAAAGCAAATACAAAAGAGAAAATTCTGATTCAAACTCGTTTAAGAGAGCAAGAAATTTGGAATTATATAGAAGAAAATAATATTTTAGAATTTTTGAAAGATGAATTGGAAACGAGAGAAAGTTTTAATCTTCCACCCTATACAAATATTTTGAAATTTAAATTAGAAAAAAAAGATATTAAGTTTAAAAATAATATTGAGAAAATTTTGGAAAGGATTTTTATAGAAGAAAAATTGAAAAACGAAAAAATCACTTGGCGACTAGATAAAAAATCTGGTGCTCATATTGGTACACTAACTATTCCAAAAATTCTTTGGCAAATAAAAAAGGAAGAAAAAATTCTTCCCACACATTTAGCAAAAAAAATAAACACTTTATTAAGTGATTTCAAACTTGAAATCAATCCACAAAATATTTTTTAAAATATGCTTTTTATAAAAATCGTCTTTTTAAGAAAATTATGGTAAAATCCCTTTATAATACAAGCATATATTTATGGTCAAAATAGTACAAATTGACTGGAAAAAAGAAGAAAAAACTGGAAAACTTGATGAAAAAAGCATACTTCGTAAAGAAGCAAAGCCAGTAAAAAAAGAAGAATTTGGAACTCCCGAACTTAAAAAAATAGTCTCTGATATGGAGGAAGCTATGGCTAATGAAGATGATGGAGTGGCTATCGCCGCTCCACAGATTGGTATAGCCAAAAGAATTTTTTGTATAAAAGAAAGAGCTTACACTTTAGAAGGAAAAGAAAACAAATGGAAACCGCTAGTTTTCATTAATCCAAAAATAAAAAAAGTTAGTAAAAAAATGGTAGAAGCTGATGAAGGTTGTCTTTCAGTGAGACCACTTTATGGGACAACTTTTAGACATACAAATGTCACATTGGAAGCTCAGGATATCAACGGAGTAAAATTTACTTTTGGAGCTAGTGGTCTCATTGCTCATATTTTTCAGCATGAATGTGAGCATTTAGATGGAATACTTTTTATAGATCATGCGGAAGATTTACAAGAGATTGATTTGGAAAAATTAAAAGCCGAACAAAATAAAGAACAAAGACATGCAGAATAAAGATATAAAATTTATTTTCTTTGGGACGGGACCACTTGCAGAGAGCGCTTTATATTCTCTTTCTAAAAATGATTTACTCCCCTCCCTTATTGTAACCTCTCCAGATAAAAAAGCTGGAAGAAATTTAGAAGTACAAAAAAATATTATTGCCACCTGGGGAGAAACAAAAAACATAAAAGTTTGGCAACCTGAAACTTTAAAAAATACCGACTTAGAAAATTCACCCCTTAAAGAATTCCGCTTTGATGTAGCGATTGTTGCTAGTTATCCAAAAATTTTAGCAAAAGAGATTTTAGACATTCCAAAATATGGCATGTTGAATATTCATCCTTCCCTTCTTCCGAAATATCGTGGACCTTCACCTATTCAAACAGCTCTTTTGAATGGAGATACTTCTACAGCAATTTCTATAATGAAGCTAGACGAAAAAATGGACGAAGGGCCAATTTTGATACAAAAAGAAATACAGATTTTAGAAGAAGATACCAATGAAACACTAGAGAGGAAATGTGGAGCTGAAGGTGGAGAAATACTCGCTCAAGTTTTAATTCATTATTTAGAAGGAAATCTAAAACCCACAAATCAAAATCATTCTTTAGCTACTTATACTAGAAAATTTGAAAAAAGTGACGGGAAAATAAAATTGGAAGATAAAGCTTTAGAAGTACAAAATAAATTTAAAGCCCTACTTCCACATATTCCAGTTTTCTTTTTTGTTAAACATCAAGATAGAGATATAAGAGTAAAAGTTTCTGAAATTATTTTAGAGCGTGATTTTTCAAAAGATAAACTCGCAAAAGATATAATTAAAAAAGTCATTCCAGAAGGAAAATCTGAAATGGTTTTTCAGGATTTTGAAAGAGGATACCTGAAATAATTTTATTTGACAATAAAATAAAATTATTTTATATTTTGTTTAGACGTTAATTTGTATTTTCAAACCAAAAAAAACTAAAAAATGAGTAACATGACAGCTGCAGAATTATTAGAACAGAAAAGACGATTTGATAAGTGTATAGAAATCCTTAAAAAATGCAAACTAGAACTTAAAAAAGATAATGTGTATTTTAATGAAGAGAATTTACTTTTAATAATAAGTACAAAAGGTTATAATTCAAAAACATTGTACCTAAAAAAATGTGAGTTATCTTTTATAGAAGGTTTTGTTACACTTTTTGCTGCCCAAAAACAAATTATTTTTTAAAAAACTCCGCTTTACAGCGGAGTTTTTTTATTACTTCAACTCTACAGAGTTAATAATAATATTTTCTAATGGTCTATCTTTTGCATCTGTGGCTACACTTTGTATCTTTTGAGCCACATCTTGTCCAACTGTGACTTTACCAAAAACCGTGTAAAGAGGAGGAAGTTGAGTGTTACTGGTCATAATAAAGAATTGTGAACCATTTGTATTTGGGCCAGAGTTAGCCATAGCTACAGTACCAATCTGATAAGTTTCATTACCAACTAGCTCATCATTAAATTTATATCCTGGATCACCAGTACCCCAAAAGTTTTTCTTGTTTTCATCTTTAGATAAAGGATCACCTGTCTGAATCATAAAGTCTTCAATCACTCTATGAAATTTTACTCCATTATAAAAACCTTCTTTAGCTAACTTTATAAAATTAGAAGTGGTTAATGGTTTATCTTTTGAAAATTCAAAAGTGATATCGCCCATACTTGTCTTGAGCATTGCTGTGTTGTAAACTGCTTGTTCGTCAGCTTGATTATTTGTATTTTGTTCATTCATATTTGTTTCAGTATTTTCATTTATAAGATTGCCTTCTGTATTGGTTGCGTTTGTATTAGTCGCATTGTAGGCATAGTTATCTTGATTTAAAATTTTATTTTTATTATTAAGATTATTATTGTAAGCCAAAGCTGCAGCAATAGCAACTAGTATTACAACAAAACCAATAATTAATATATTTTTTGTCTGTTTACTCATATTCTATTTTATATTTATTTTATTCTTCTCTTTTAAAGAGTTTTTTGAAATTGAGAGCAAGTTTGTGAGAAAGAGTTCTTTTCTTTTCTCTCATATCTGCAACATTTTGCTCCAGCTTATCTTTCAATTCATCAATTGAAGCGTAAAGATCATCTTTCACCGCTTCTGCAAAAATATTTTTCTTAAGACCAACAACTCTCACAGAAGACTTATAAATATCTCCATGAGATTGTCTGTTGTTAGTCTTTGACAACTCAACTTCAGCGAAAACATTTTTTTCATTATAAGAACTGATAAATTTTTCTAGAGCTTCCGAAACTCTTTTCTCTGCATAATTTTGCAAAGCTTCCGTTATTTCTATTTCAACACCCTTAACTTTTATATTCATATTTTTGTTTAAAAGAATTAAAATTTTTAATAAACTCGTTCTGAAAATTTTCTGTCTATCTCTACTCTATTAGTATACCCCAAGAAAGACAGCAGAAAAAGGGCTTGTAAAATAAAAGTAAAATCCTCTGTCGTGGGAGACGCAGAGGATTTTACTTGTTTCTCAAGAAAAATTACTTCTTTTTCTTAGCAACTTTTTTCTTTGCTACTTTTTTAGCTGGAGCTTTTTTCTTAGCAACTTTTTTAGCTGGAGCTTTTTTCT
>CAZNZP010000035.1:0-5060 GCA_964577625.1 uncultured Candidatus Saccharibacteria bacterium | reverse complement strand
GAAATTGTTTTTTGAATTTTCGCGAAGCGGGGTTGATTCATAAAAACAATTTCTGGAAAATATTTACTACTTTACCTTAAAGGAAACTCTTACTACTGCAGTAATTTTCTTTTCAACAGTACTGGTATCGTAGTATCCATAATCGCTAGTATCTACACTATCTTTAGAGGTGACTTGGAAAACTCCTTGGGAAGCTGTAATGACAGCACCAGCATTATTTCCAGTAGATTTTGCAATCGCTTCAGCTCTTTCAAAAGCATTTTTGGTAGCCTCGTTCAACATTTCAGATTTTATATTATCAAATTGACTATAAAAATACTGTGTGTTTTGTACGGAAATTATAGCCCCATTCAAACGAGAACCAAATTCATTGTTAAGATAACTGTTTAAATTAAGGGACAAATCTTTTATCTTTATTACATCCTCAGAAGAAACATTAATAGTCTGATTGTATTCTGTATATTTTTGACCTAAACAATTATCCCACATATCCCTATCACGAAGAGTACATTGAGGTGCGTTGTAAAAAGAAAGAACATCAATTTTTTCTGCCTCAATACCGTAATTGGTTAAAAATTTAGCAATATTATCTCTAGCGTCACTCAAATTTTTAAGTGCTTGTGCTTCAGTGGTATTTAAAGAGTTGGTTTTTACAAGAATAGAAAGACTTCCTTTGTCACTAGTCACATATCTTTCAGCTGTACCAGAAACAGTAATACCTTGCGCATTAGTCAGAACAGAAATATTATTTAAAGAAGATTTAAAAAATGATCCTAGAATAACAAACCCTAATAAAAGTAAAATACCGAAAATAAAATACGGAGCTCCTAAGATTTTTTTAGCTCTTTCAGATTTGAAAGAATTTTTTATATTTTGTAGCATATTTTTTAGTTAAAATTACATTTAGCACCTGAATAATGATATAATTATATCATAAGAATAGCCTTTAAAATATGGACAACTTTCTCCTTAACTTCTTTAACAGCGTCTCTCTTTTTGGTGGAGAAATAGCTCTGGTGACACTTTTGACCCTTATTTCCCTATATTTACTCTTTTCTAAAAAGAGAACAAGGTTTGCTGGATTTACTTTATTCAACTATCTTGTGACTATAGCCACAGTTGTAGCTATCAAAGATATAGTTCAAAAACCAAGAAGTCTTTTGGCTTTGGTAGAGGAAAAAAGTTACGCTTTTCCTTCTGGGCACACAGCTTTAGCTATGACAACTTTTCTACTACTCTTCTTTATTTCTAACTCTATAGAAAATAAATTTTGGAAAATATTTTTGAAAATTTTTGCTATATTTTGGATACTCGCTACAATTTTTGCTCGACTCTATTTGGGGGTTCATGATATGCCAGATATTATAGCTTCAGCTTTTATAGCAGTCTTTGTGTTTATTATTTCTTTCACAATTCCGTCTTTCAGAAAAGACATATTAGCTAGAGATATTAAAAAGTAAAAATATGAATAAAGATATATTAAAAGAAATACACGAACACATTTTAAAAATTAGCACTATTAAAAGAGCTGAGAGTAATAAGTGGTTTTTCAAAGCTCACCCTGGCGAATATGGAGAAAATGACAAATTTGTAGGACTCACTGTTCCTCAAACTAGAAAACTAGCCAAAGCATTTAAGAATCTTTCTTTAATTGATACAGAAAGACTGTTAAAATCCGAAATTCATGAGGAGAGAGGTTTGGCTCTATTCTTATTAATAGAGAAGTTTGAAAAAGGAGATAAAAAAGAAAAAGAAATAATTTTTAATCTTTATCTAAAAAATTTAAAATATGTAAATAGTTGGGATCTAGTAGATATGTCCGCCCCAAAAATTGTTGGTGAATATTTGAAAATAAAATACTCTTTAGGAACCAGAAACTGCTCTGGAGTAAAGTTTTTAAGATCTTTAATTAGCGACAAAAGTTCTCATGGTAAAAATTGGAAAGAAAAGCTTTGGCAAAAAAGAGTCGCTATAGTTTCTACTTTAGCTTTTATGATAAAACCTTTCAAAAATGAATATGCTCCAGGTATTATTTTTGAGGTTTTAGAAAAAATCTTTAATGAAAAAGATGAAATTAATTCTCATGATTTATTAGAAAAAGCTTCTGGATGGATGCTGCGAGAGTATGGAAAAAGAGTAGATAAAAAGAAGATGAAAGAATTTTTGTTAAAGAATTTTGAAAAAATAAAAAATAAAAGAATACTGCTTCGCTATGCGATAGAAAGAATGACTAAAGAAGAGCGGCAATATTGGCTCAATAGAAAATAACAAAAAATCCCGACTAATCGGGATTTTTTGCTTTATGAAAATTTATTTTATTAGGTTTAATTTAATTTGCTCCTTCTAATTCTAGAAGTTCGCTAATGACATCTGGACGAAAACCAACTACGATTTTCCCATCAATGTCTAGCACTGGCACACCCATTTGTCCGCTTTTTTCTACCATCTCCATAGCCCTGTTTCTATCTTTAGACACATCCACGTCCTCAAAAGCAATATTTCTTTCGCTCAAAAAAGTTTTTGCTCTGACACAAAATGGGCAAGAAGGAGTGGAGTACACTATAATATTTTTATTAGTCATAAGTTTAATTTTTGCTAGTTAGCAATTTTGATACAGTAATAAATTTTTTGTCTTTAGTCTGATAAAAAATATTTTTACCTTCTCTTCTAGTAGAAACAATCTTATTGTCTCTCAAAACTTTTAAATGTTGAGAAAGGGCTGATTGACTAAGCTGACAAAGTTTTAATAGATCATTCACGCTTTTCTCTTTTTCAAGACAAAGAATAAGACTAAGTCTTTCTTTATTGCCTATCGCTTTACATACCTTTTGATCTATCATAAATACATATTAGCATATTCTAATATATATTGCAAGAAAACTGTTAATAGCTTTTTAAAGTCTTTATTTAAAAGCTTATTTGATGGTTATCCAATATCTAGGGCCAGCTTTACAAAACCCTTCCCCTCCTGACACATCAAGCGTACACCAATCAAATCTTTGATCGTTTAAATAAACCTGAATCTCTTTTACAGACTCAAACTGAAAAGCTACCGCTTCTATTTGAGCTTTAAATTCTGGATCAGCACAAGTTCCTGGACTCATAATATTCCCTGTGAGATAAACTTTAGCAATACCATTTTGTAAAGTTACTCTGTCGTAAAAAGTCCTATCAAAAGCAGCTACGGTGTTTCTAAATCCATCTGCAGAAATTTCTGGACTATGCTTTATGTCAAACAACATACGATAAGTATTATCCAAAACTTGCTCTGTCTTTGGAATGGCGTGTGGTGCATAAAAAATATCTGCTCCACAACCAATATTTCCACCATCTTTAATCAAAGGAATTTGTAAAACAGTAAAAATTTCTTTGTGATTATCACCATACATACTTCCATCACAGTATTCTCCTACACAAGCATAGCGACTCGGAATTCTACTCCCAGTAGCTGGATCAATATGTTGAATAATTTCTAATGGTTCTAAGATTGGAACATTTTCAGTTGTAGAAGCTATATCTATAGTAGAAGAAGACGCATTTATACCATTTTCGTTTTCAATAGCTGGTTTAGAAGTTGGATAATAATTTTGTATTAAAAGTCCAGCAACTAAACCTAGTATTGCAATTATTATTATTTTTATAGTAGTTTTCATATTTCTATTTTATTTTAAAATTAAAATACACTGTTAACAAGTATTTCTGCTAAAATATACAACAACCAAAATCCTAACAAAATAAACCCTTCTTTTTTGCTTAAAATCTTTTCAGAATGCATAAAACGCACTAAAAGTAGCGAAGCGACTAACATAAAAGCTCCTGTCACAAAAATAATTTTTGAAGGAAAAGTAAAGGGACGAATAAAAGCTAAAAGCCCAACAACAATTGTAGAGTCAGCTAAAACAGTCCCAAGTAAATCTCCTACAGCCAAATCATCATCTTTTCTTTTTACAGATCTTAAAGAATAAAATAATTCTGGTATAACTGTCCCAAGACCCACAATCAAAATACCTATAAGTATAGCTGGGATTTTTAAAGCTGTAGCTAGACCTGTCGCAGAAGTAACAATAAAATGAGAACCTATCAACAATAAGATCATGGATAAAAGGAAAAATACTATATTTTTCAATTTAGCTTCTCTTTCACCAAGATTTTCTACTTTTTGTGCATCATTTTTAAAAATATAATAATAAAATACAAGACCAATAATTATTAAAATAGCTCCCTCTATCCTGGTGTAATTACCATTTATTCCAAAAAGTAATGGAAATAATATAAATAATGGATAGAGTTTTATGTCTTTTAAAATTTCAGTTTTAATTTTTAAACCTCTACCTGCATAAAAAATAAGTATAGCAAAGACTAAAGTAAGATCAGCAATATTTGAACCAAATAAAGTACCTAGACCAAATTCAGGGATACCTTTTAATGCAGAATTGATAATTATCATTGTCTCAGGCAAAATTGAAACAAAAGCTACAACCACAAAACTGACCACATGTTTGGAAAGTCTAAAATTTTGAGAAAGTTTTACAGAATAAGTAGTAGCTAAGGTAGCTCCTTGAATAACTAAAGTAAGTGCTGAAGCAAAAATGAGTAAATTTGCGAACATAAGTTTAAAACCTTAATTTTAATAAATATAGAATCATTTTAGCACATATTAAATAGATTAATTTGCAAAAGGATCAATGAGCAATTAATAGATTTATAAAAAGCCAGATTTTCAAAATTCGAACTTGTTTTTAATATTAAGATATGCTAATATGTGCATATGTCTGATTTATGCAAAGAAGTCGCCAAGATGGGAAAAGGTATAGGTAACGAAAATCGTTACCGTATTCTTGAGGTGCTAATGGCAGGCCCATTAACCGTTGGAGAAATAACTAAGAAAGTCAAAATTCCTCAGCCCGCCGTGTCTCAGCACTTAAAAATATTAAAATCTATTCATTTTGTCGAAGATAAAAGACAAGGAAAAGTTGTACTCTATTCAATCAATGTCCCCTATATGGCAGGCTTGCTTAAAAAATTAGCAAAAGATTTACCAAATCAAAATAAAAAATAAT
>CAZNZP010000034.1:0-6026 GCA_964577625.1 uncultured Candidatus Saccharibacteria bacterium | reverse complement strand
TTTAAATAAAAATTTTCGGGATGGGTTATTAATTAATTACCAGGATGATTTCTTTACTCCAGGAATCATTCCTTCATTTGCTAATTCACGAAAACAGATTCTGCATAAATCAAAATCGCGCATATATCCGTGTCTTCGACCACATTTAAAACATCTTCTAACTATTCTAGTAGAAAACTTTGGAGTCTTTTTTGCTCTAGCTTTAACTGATGTTTTTGCCATATTTAATTAGAATTTTTTGTCCCGCTAAATATAAACAGAAAAATAGAAACATTATTTCTATCCTAAAAAGCGGATTAATAATATTTGCACCACTAAAATATCAAGCAAAATAAAGATAATTTTTATAAAAACCTAAAAACTATATTCAAATTACTGATTATTAATAGCTTCCATATATTAGCATATTTAGAAATATCTAGCAATAAAGTTCATAAAAGCCCTTTTTCTAAAAGGGCTTTTATGAAAGATAAAAACTAAAAGAACAACGCTCTAACTTCGTGGAGAAGTAGGAGCTTGTTCTATATTTGATGTAGTAGTTGACGAAGTAATATCATCAATTGTATTTATTATAGTAGCATCTTTCTCTGGAGTTGAAGTTGTTTCTGAAGTAGAAGATGCATCAGGAGAATTAATAATATTTGAAATAATATCTCCTATATTCATACTTGAAGTGGTGGAATTTTCTTCTGTTACAGTAGAAGTAGAGGTGGTAGCTAAAGAAGTAGAAGCTATATTATCATTAATGATACTATCAGAATTATTATTTGTCTCAGAAATATTTTCATAATCTGAACATGGAGCAAGTCCGACTTTTACCAAATTTCCATATTCTGATTTATAACAATACCAATTTCCAATATTAATATTATAACTTATACAATACATAAAATAAGCTTTATTTTTAAAGTTGGTTGTGGATAAAGCACAAAGAAAAACACTCGCTTTTAACGAGTGTTTTTCTTTGTTTAAAGACTATTATTTTTTAGCGTCTTTTGGTCTCTTAGCACCGTATTTAGAACGTCCTTGTTTTCTATTTTCTACACCTGTCGCATCAAGACGTCCACGGACAATATGATATCTTACTCCGGCAAGGTCTTTTACTCTTCCTCCACGAATCATCACCACTGAGTGCTCTTGCAATTTATGCTTCATTCCTGGAATGTAGGCAGTCACTTCTTGTTGATTGGTAAGTCTCACTCTAGCAATTTTACGAAGAGCAGAGTTTGGCTTCTTTGGAGTGGTGGTGGTAACTTTTACACACACACCTCTTTTGAAAGGAGAATTATATTGATTTGCTTTATTTTGTACAGAGTTCCAACCTTGAGAGAGAGTCAAAGAGCGTGATTTCTTCACTATCTTTTTTCTCTTATTTTTAACTAATTGATTAATTGTTGGCATATATCTTAAAGAATATAATATATTTTACTAGATTTTGCAAAATTATTTTCTCTTATTCTTAACCCTTCTAGAAACAATGTGAGGATTTGAATACTTTTTACTTCTTCTAGTTTTTCGACCTCCTGTAATTTTACCAGTTGCTGTCTTTGGTCTTCTGGTACCTCTTGGTTGTGATCCTTCACCTCCTCCGTATGGGTGATCAACTGGATTTTTGGATTTAGCTCTAGTCTTTGGACGAACACCAAGCCATCTACTTCTTCCAGCTTTACCGATTACTCGGAGTCTCCATTCGTCATTAGAAACTGATCCAATGGAAGCAAAACAGGTATCAGGGATTTTACGAATCTCGGTAGAAGGAAGTTTGATAGAAGTAAATCCACCATCATGAGCGACAACTTGTGCAAAACTTCCAGCACTTCTTACCATTTTTGCTCCAGCACCTTTTTTGATTTCAATATTGTAGACATTTGTACCTACAGGAATATTTCTTAAAATACATCTATTTCCTGGAACTAAATCTACTTTTTCAGAAACCATGAATTTGTCTCCGACTTTTACTTCTTTTGGAAGAAGGACATATCTTTTTTCTCCGTCAGCATAAACTGCTAAACCGATGAAGCCAGATCTGTTTGGATCATATTCAATAGAAGCAACTTTGGCAGGGATATCAATTTTATTGTATTTAAAATCTACATCTCTAAAGCTTCTTTTGTGTCCTGAACCTTTGTATGGTGAAGTAATTCTTCCGTGAGAATTTCTTCCTGTCCCCCTACTAAAACCTTTAGTCAAAGATTTAAGAGGTTTTTTTTCAGTCAGAATTTTTCTGTATTCAATTCCAGTCATTCTTCTTCTACCTGGAGTTGTTGGTTTATATTTTTTCATATCTTTCGTCTTTTTAAAATTTTTTAAGAAATTATTTTTCTGACTTTCGCGAAGCGGGGTTCGGAAGAAAAATAAATTCTAGAAAATTTTATTTTAATCCATAATTAATTTTTCGGCTTAATTTACCATTATTTAATAATTCTCTTTTTAGTTTTAAGCTAAATCAATTTTGTCTCCTTTTTTGAGAGTGATTAAAGCTTTTTTAAATCCAGATTTATATCCAAGTTTCTCTCTAGAAAAAGTTGCTTCTCTTGGATGATTAATAATCGTAATTTTCAAAGGTTTAACTTTATAAACTTTTTCAATTTCTTTTGCTAAAGTGATTTTAGTAGCATTATCTTTCACATTCAATGTGTAAACATTTCCTGAAGAAAGATTGGAAGCTTTTTCGGTAAGTCTTGGAGAGAGGATTAGGGTTTGTTTGGTCTCTACAACCTCCAACTCTTTTTCTCCTTTCTTTTCAGACTTTTTTATTTTTTTAACTTCTTTTTTCTCTACTTTTTCTTCTAGAGTATCTTCTGTTTTTTTGGTTTCTTTTTTGGCCATAGTTTTTATTTTAATTTACTTTGAAGATATTCGACTGTAGCTTCTGGATTAGTAATAACAAGATATCTTGCATCTGCAATATCTACTGGATTTAAATCTTCCATATTATGCGCAACAACATAAGGAAGATTGCGGAATGATTGTTTTTCATTTAATTCTAATTTAGGGAAAGTCATATATACATTTCCTTTTTTCTTAAATGAAAGATTTTCAAAGTCTTTAACGGTAGAAATATTTTTCATAATTTCTACAGCATCTTTAGTTTTTGCATTAGCTGATTTGACTTCATCTACAAATAAGATTTTTCCATCTTTAAATTTTGCAGAAAGAATATTAAATAAAGCTTGATTCTTCATTCCTTTTGGAAGATCTTTTTTATAATTTTTCTCTTTTCTTGGGCCATGAGTCACACCTCCACCAACCCAAATAGGAGATCTTTTTGAACCATGTCTAGCACGACCTGTACCTTTTTGTTGCCATGGTTTTTGATTTGCGCCTGCTACTTCACCTCTACTTTTTGTATGAGCTGTACCAGCACGTCTATTTGATCTTTGAATATAAAGTACTTGGGAAACCAAGTCGCTATTAAACTCTAATCCAAAAATGTTTTCTGGAAGATCAATTTCTTTCACTTCTTTTCCTGATTGATTATATACTTTTGTTTTCATATATTTTATTTAGGATAATTATTTTTGGACTATTTCAATAACAGTTCCTCTTTTTCCTGGTACTGCACCTTTGACAAGAATAATTCCATTTTCTACATCCACATCAAGAACTTTGACATTCTTCTGTGTAATACGATCAGAACCCATTCTTCCTGCCATGCGCATACCTTTAATAACTCTACCTCCGGCACGACCACCACCACCGATAGATCCTGGTTCACGAAGGGAGTGTTTTTGTCCATGCTGATTCCAGCCTCCCTTGAAACCATGTCTTCTAACCACACCTTGGAATCCTTTCCCTTTGGAAGTTCCAGAAATAGTCACAACATCTCCTGCTTGGAAAACATCAATATTAATGTTTGCCCCTTTTTGTAAATCACCAACTTCTCCTCTAAACTCTTTAACTACTTTAAAAGCTTCGGTGGTATGTCCTAGGACAGATTTGGAAACTCTTTCTTTCTTTTGAGGAATAGTAGCGACTTGCACCGCATCATAACCATCTTTTTCTTTTGTTTTAACCTGAGTAACAGTAAGTGGACTCGCTGACAAGACAGTTGCTGGATGAACAACACCCTCTTCGTCAAAAAACTGAGTCATATTCTGTTTTACGGCAATTGTAAATTTCATATATTTATGACGACATAACCACATCTCTAACGAGATTTGGTCATTGGTCGATTTATTTAATTAGTAATTTTCAAGAAACTTCAAGAATTTATTTTTCTTCCGAACCCCGCTTCGCGAAAGTCAGAAAAAATAAATTCTTTACGTTTTTAATTTTATCCTAACTAACCCATTTTGACATTAATATCTACTCCGGATGGAAGAGATAAACTTGTCAAAGCTTCAATTAGTTTTGGATTTGGATTAAGAATATCGATGAATCTTTTGTGAACTCTGATTTCAAATTGTTCTCTTGCATCTTTGTAAATAAATGTAGATCTATTTACTGTATACTTTGAGATTTCAATTGGTAATGGAATTGGTCCACTAATTTCTGCATCAAACCTTTTCGCTGTATCAATTATTTGTTTGACAGAAATATCCAAAACCTTAGGCTCATACGCTTTTACAAGGATGCGAAGTTTATTTTCTTCAGATCCTTTTTTTGTGGATTTTACTTTTGGTAAATCAGCCACAGTTTTATCTGTTGTTTTTTTAGCGACAGCTTTCTTAGCAGCCACTTTTTTTGCTGGTGCTTTTTTTGCTGGTGCTTTTTTTGCTACTGGTTTTTTATTTTCTGCCATAATTTTGTTTACAAATAATTTATTATAAAGAGCGATTGGTTTTTAATTCTTAAGCAATAATTTTTGTCACAACTCCAGCACCTACAGTTTTACCTCCTTCACGGATAGCAAATCTTCCTTGCTCTTCAAGAGCTACAGGCGCAATGAGTTTAACATGCATACCTTTGATTGTATCTCCAGGCATAACCATTTCTGATCCTGCCGGTAAAGTACATTCTCCAGTTACGTCTGTTGTACGAATATAGAATTGAGGTTTATATCCATTCAAGAATGGAGTATGTCTTCCTCCTTCTTCTTTTTTAAGAACATAAACTTCACACTCAAATTCTGTATGAGGAGTAATTGATCCTGGTTTTGCAAGGACTTGTCCTCTTTGTAAATCTTCTTTCTTTACACCTCTTAAAAGAAGTCCTGCATTGTCTCCAGCTTGTCCTTCTCCGAGAGATTTGTTGAACATTTCAATACCAGTAACTGTAGTTTTTTGAGTAGGAGTGAGTCCAACGATTTCAATTTCTTCGTTTAACTTAATCATTCCTCTTTCAATTCTACCTGTAACCACAGTTCCACGTCCTTCAATGGTAAAGATGTCTTCAATAGGCATTAGGAAAGGTTTGTCTAATTCACGAACTGGCTCTGGAATCCATGAGTCAAGAGCGTTCATGAGTTCTACAATCTTTTGTGCCCAAGGATCATTAAGATCTTTAGCTTCAGAAGCTTTAAGACCTGAACCTCTGATAACTGGAGTGTTTGCTCCATCATATCCGTTCTTAGTCAAAAGCTCTCTCACTTCTTCTTCTACCAAATCAAGCATGTCATTATCTGAAACCATGTCACACTTGTTTAAGAAAACTACGAATTGAGGTACACCTACTTGCTTTGCAAGGAGCACATGCTCTCTAGTTTGTGGCATAGGTCCATCTGTAGCTGCTACTACGAGAATAGCACCGTCCATTTGAGCCGCACCTGTGATCATATTCTTAATATAGTCCGCGTGTCCTGGAGCATCAATGTGAGCATAGTGTCTCTTTTCGGTCTCATATTCTGAGTGTGAAAGAGAAATTGTGATTCCACGAGCTTTTTCCTCAGGAGCTTTGTCAATTTCATTAACATCTTTGACCTTCACATTTGGATTTTGAAGATGAAGAACATTAAGAATACCTGCTGTTAAAGTTGTTTTTCCATGGTCTACGTGACCAATTGTACCCACATTTACATGGGGTTTTGTTCTGTTAAAATCTGACATAATAATTTTATTTTAATTAATTAATTAATAAGTCTTTGT
>CAZNZP010000033.1:0-6097 GCA_964577625.1 uncultured Candidatus Saccharibacteria bacterium | reverse complement strand
ACCCTTTAAAATTAAAAGGGTTTTATTTTTTATTTAAAAAATTAAATATGATAAAATGTATTTATAAAAATCACTTATATGAACTTAATTCTTTACATTTTTTTATTTTTTATAGGAGCAGCTTTTGGTAGCTTTGTGGGAGTAATTGTTGATCGGCTTTATATAAAGTCTTATATAAAAGGTGGAAGTATTTGTCAGTCCTGTGCTAGAAGGTTAAAATGGTACGAGACTATACCTGTCTTATCTTATTTATTTTTAAGAGGTAAATGTAGAAAATGTAAAACTAAAATTGGAGCAGAACATTTTTGGATAGAAGTAGCTGGAGGTGTTTTTGCAATTTTATCTTATGAAGTCTTTTTAAAAGATTATTTTATGTTTGGAGGAGAAAAAAGTTTACTACTCGGGACAGTTTTAGCTTTTCTTTTTGCAGTAATCTTTATTGTTTTTGGGGTAATCTTTAACTATGATTTAAAAAATAAATTAGTCCCTACTAATTATGCTTTAGTTTTAATTATTATTGGATTAGTTTTTGAATCATATAAAGCTTTTAATTGGGAAGCTGTTTATGGTGGATTCACTATTTTATTTTGGTTGGATTTGTTTTCTGGATTTCTTATAGCTTTACCATTTTTCCTTATTTATATATTTTCCAAGAAAAAAGCTGTAGGTTTTGGTGATATTTTAGTCTATTTTGGTATTGGTTATTTAGCTGGGTTTGTTTTTGGATTTTCTATCTTTTTACTTTCTATTTGGATAGGAGCAATTGTTTCTTTGATTTTATTATATCTTCGTCCTAAAAAATATCATAAAAAATCTCAAATCCCATTTGCTCCATTTATTATCTTGGCTACAGTAATAGTCATGTTTCTTCAATTAGATATTATGGGAATCTCTTCACTTTTCTTTTAAAATTTAGAGAAGATTTTGTGTTAAAATATTAGTAATGAAAAACTTAAGGTTAAATAAAACTTTAAAAGGTTATTCACTTATAGAGCTACTTGCGGTATTAGCTATAATTTCTATTATGAGTACCATAGCTTTGTCTGCTTCTTTTCGCTACAACAAAGTTGTTAGTACTTTACTAAATGATGTTAATTCAGTCACTATGTTGATACGAGAAATGCAAAATAAAACTTCTAGCTTTGTAGCAGCAGATATCCCTAATGTTGGATATGGTGTATTTGTAGATTTGGCTAATAAAAATAAGGTGGAACCATTTTACAAAACAAGTCTTGGAGTTTTTACAACTTCAGAGATTCTCTCTGCACGTCCGGAGCAGAATTTGCTTATAGATTCTGGAAATTATATTAGCAAAATTTGTGCAAACGGTTGTGCTACTTATCAGTCAGCTACAAAAGTTGTAATTTATTTTTTAAAACCAAAATCTTATATAGAATTTTCTGTGCCAAATCCAACTAATCCTACAACTTATATTAATACCATTCCAGGTAAGACTGAAAAAATAAATAGAGTTTGTTTAGAAATTAGCTCTGTTAATGGTGCTTACAAAAAAAGAATAGATATGTATTATGTAGGTCAAATTTCTTTTTCTTCTGGCTTTTGCCAATAGTAAAATTTAATTATAATTTATGAAAACATTTCTTTTTAAGAAAAATAAAATAAAAAATGTTGCAGGATATACCATGATTGAGCTTTTGATTGCCACCACGGTTTTTACCGTTGTAGCTCTCGGGGCTCTCACAATTCTTTTCGCAGCACAAAATGGTTATGATAGAGTTTCTGGTAGTAGAATTATTACTGATAATATTAATTTAGTATTAGACACTATGAGTAGGGAAATAAAATTTGGTACAGATTATCTTTGTGTAAATTCTATTGGCAATTTTGCTAGCACACTAAATCCAAATTATAATGTTTTACCAGCTACTAGTGCAATAGGAAAATGTAATGCTATAGCTTTTTTCCCACAAGGTAAAACGGATGAAAAGATAGTTTATTATTTTAATACAGCCAGCTCTACTATTAACCAAGTAAAATATAATAGAAGTGGGACATCTTTTATGAGAGATCTTGTTTTTGGAGATGTGTCACTCACATCTACTGGTTTTAAGGTTGTCAGTTTAAATTTTGAATTAAGTGGAATATCTAGAACTGATTATTTACAACCAAAAGTGTTTTTGACCACTACTGGTGTTATAGATTTTTCTATCAAAAAAAATGGAGCTATAGTTTCTACCACCACTTTTTCAGCTCAGACCACTATCACTCAAAGATTATTAGATAATTAATATGAAAATTTTTAAACTTAAAAATAAAAATCAAAAAGGATTTACTCTAATAGAGGCGATGGTTTCTATGACTATTATTGTCATGGCTGTAGTTGGTCCTTTAGGTTTAATTGTTAATTCTGTTGCCATGGTTCGTCAAGAAAGAAATAGAATTGCCGCTTCTTTTTTAGCTGAAGATATAGTTGAGAATTTTAGAGCTTATAGAGATAGTTTTGTTCTGGCTTGTAAGAACATTAGTTATATTTACAGTGAAGATAAGGAAACTATAGAATCTGCCGATTGTAATTTTGGTGGAACTTCTATAGTTGTAACAAAAGATATTTTACAAACTTCTGGTACTAACCCTCGCGCTATTGCTTGGAATTTATTTCTCAATACAATTAATAATAGATTAAATGACTATATTTATTTAGACAAGGCGTCTTTTGACCTTTTAACAAATATTAATGATAGAGGAGTAACAACTTGCGGAACTTTAAAATATGACACTCTTTATGGTAATTATAATTGTTTAAACGGGCAAGCTTCAGATTTTAAAAGGACAACTAGAATAACCAAAATCTCAGATACCGCTCTAAGAATAGAAGTAGATGTTTATTACACACCAAAAAGATTTATGAAAGTCGTTGATTATATATATGAAAGATAAAATTTTAAATAAAAAAATAAATAAAAGACAAACTGGAACTGAACCTGGGTATATTTTAATAATGACTCTAACTCTTTCTTCTATTATTTTATCTTTCGCTCTAACTGTAGCTAAAATTATAGAAAGAGAAGTTATTTTTTCTAGAATGGTCGCTAATAATAGAGAAGCTTATTTTGCAGCAGATAGTGGTTTAGAATGCGCCCAATATGTTGATAATGTTTTTAGAGACAACTCTAAAGGTATTCCTTTGTTTTTAAATAGGGTTACTACTACACCCAAAGCTGATTTTGAAAGTAATGCCTTACTAAATGTATTTTTTGCCACCACCTCTATTCCAACTACTATAAATATTAATAATTATAAGATAAGCATTATTTGTAGTGCGAAAGATAATACTTATAATCGTATCTTTAGTGATGCAAATACCAACTCTTTTTCTGCTGGATTTGTTGCAAATAGAGATTTGGTTATTAATAACTTAAAAAATAAAATAACTTCTTATTCTATTGTGGGAAATATTAATCAAGCCACCACAACTTTTGGTTTAGTGATTAGAGAAAAAGATCCTGCTGGTAAAGATATTTTTAGATGTGTAGTGGTTGATTTTAATAAGCAATCTTTGAATAATACTACTGTTACAGCTAAATATAGTATTATTTCCACAGGATATTCTAGCTGCGATTTAAACAACAAAAACACTGTTAGTAGGACAATATTTAGATATTCTAGTGATTAATTTTATAGCTTAAATTTGCTATAATCTAAGAATGAAAAACTCAAAAAAAGAGATACGAGAGCGTGTTTTTGAGCTTAAAAAACTGATTGAAAAACATCAGTATTTATATCATGTAGAAGATTCACCAGAAATAGAAGACAGTGTTTATGATTCTCTTTTTTCTGAACTTATAAAACTAGAAGAAGAAAATCCAGAGCTAGCTACCGAAGACAGTCCTACCAAGAGAGTTGGTGGAAAGATTTTAGAAAAGTTTGAAAAAGTTCGCCACGAAGTTAAGCAGTGGAGCTATGATGATGTTTTTGACCTAAATGAATTAAAAAAATGGGAAGAAAGAAATTTAAAAATTCTAGAAAAAGAAAATATTAAAAAAGATTTTAAATATATTTCAGAATTAAAGATAGATGGACTCAAAGTAATTTTGACATACAAAGATGGAATTTTAGTAAGAGGGGCTACTAGAGGTGATGGAGAAGTTGGGGAAGACATTACTGAAAATGTGAAAATGATAAAATCAATCCCATTAAAATTGAAAGAAAATATTTCACTTACAGTGATGGGTGAAGCTTGGATAAGGCAAAGTGATTTGGGAAAAATAAACAAAGAGCAAGAAGAATTGGGATTGACTAAATACGCTAATACTAGAAATTTAGCAGCCGGGACTTTGAGACAGCTTGATACTAGTGTAGTAGCTAAAAGAAATTTAAGATTTTTTGCTTACGACATTGAAGGTGGAGATTTTGAGACTCAAAGCGAAGAATTGGAATTTTTAAAAGAAAATAATTTTTTAGTAAATTTGGATTATAAAATTTGTAAAACTTTAGAAGAGGTTCAAAAAATGTATGATGCTTGGAAGGATAAAAGAAATTCTGAAGAGTTTGGAATTGATGGGTTGGTGGTAAAAGTAGATGATAGAGAAATAGATGCTTTGCTTGGTTTTACAGCTAAAAGCCCTAGAGCTGGAGTGGCTTATAAATTCCCAGCTGAAGAAGTTTCTACCAAAGTTTTAGATATCACTATTCAAATTGGTAGGACTGGTGTAGCGACACCTGTAGCAGAATTAGAAGAAGTTTTGGTTTATGGATCTCATGTCAAAAGAGCTACACTTCACAATAGTGATGAAATAGAGAGATTGGATGTGAGAATTGGAGATACGGTAGTAGTCAGAAAAGCAGGAGATGTGATTCCAGAAATTGTGTCTGTCATTTTAGAGCTTCGGGGAAAGAATAGCAAAAAGTTTCTCATGCCAGAATCTTGCCCAGTCTGTAATACAAAATTAGAAAGAGAAGAGAATAAATTAAATAAGACAGGATTTTCAGCAGGACTCTTTTGTAAAAATCCTGACTGTGAAGCAAAACACAGAGAATACTTTTCTTATTTTGTTTCCAAAAAAGCTTTTGATATAGTCGGTTTAGGTGAAAAAATTATTGATGAATTTTATGATTTAGGATTAGTGAAAAGTGTTGTAGATATTTTTAAATTAAAAAAAGAAGATATTGAAGGATTAGAAGGGTTTGGAGAAAAGAGTGCAGAAAATTTGATAAACGCTATAGAAAAGTCTAAAGATATTCCATTACATAAATTTATTTTTTCTTTAGGTGTGAGACAAGTCGGAGAAGTGGCCGCTAAAGATTTAGCAAAAAAGTTTGGTAGTTTTGAAAATTTAGTGAGTGAAATAGATAAATTAATAGAAAATAAAAAAGGAAAAACAATTCTTGAATTAAAGGAGGAATTTGCTGTAGCTGGTTTAGGGGAAAAAAGTTTAGAGTCTATCCTTGAATATTTTGAAAATAAAAAGAATAGAAAGTTTTTAGAAGAAATGCAAAAAATTGTGAGAATTAAAGAAGAAAAAAAAGAGCTAAAGAAAGAAAATTCTAATTTCAAAAATAAAACTTTCGTCATCACTGGCACACTTTCTAAACCTAGAGAAGAATTTCAAAATATTATTGAATCACTTGGTGGAAAAATATCTTCTTCGGTTTCTAAAAAAACAGACTATGTATTACTCGGAGAAAATGAAGATAGTAAAATATCTACTAAAGAGAAAACGGCTAGAGACTTAGGAGTAAAAATTATGAATGAAAGCACTTTTGAGAAACTTTTAAAATAACCATTTTTCTGTTAAAATACCTATAAAATTATGGCTAATATTGAATTTACAAAAAAAGATTTAGAGCATGTGGCTTTGTTGTCACGTCTCTCTTTAACTGAAGAAGAAAAAGAAAAGTTTGTAGGACAGATGAAAGAAGTCTTAGAATATGTGGGACAAATCTCAGAAATGGCAAATGGGGATATTGAAGCTTCAGGAGGTGAGGGTTATGGAAAAAGATTTTTAGATTCTTTAAATAAAAATATTCTTCGGGAAGATAATGTTTTGAACGAAGCAAATTCTTACACTGAAGCTCTTTTAGAAAATGCTCCAATTAGAAACGGAGACTATATTGAAGTTTCTCAAGTTTTGGATAA
>CAZNZP010000032.1:0-6255 GCA_964577625.1 uncultured Candidatus Saccharibacteria bacterium | reverse complement strand
TATAAGTTCTTTCCTTTTGTTTTAGTTTTCTCTTTTGTATTTATTTCAACATCTTCTGCTTTGACTGTCCCTGCAGAGTGGTATAGCTATTCCGTCAGTGGTACAGCGTTTTCTGCTAAAGCTTGTGATAGGTCAGACGGAGCCTATTCTGGATCTAAAAACTGTATTGCAGATATAGTGACAAATAGTGCTTTAGACAAGGTGGATGTTTCTTATTCTGATCCAGACTCAGGACAGACTTTAAAATTATATAAAGATAACGCAGGACTCTCTACTAATCTTTTAGTAACTAGTTCTTCTAATACTTGTACACCTACCACCCCTTGTGTGTATAATGATACACCTTCTTGGACTGTATCCACAGGATTAAAAACTAGAAAATATATCGTCAATGATGGAACTATTGATAGTACTACAGCTACTTATAATATCACCCTCTCCTACGCACCAATCACAATTGAAGGAAAAGTGGATGGAGCAAATTTTACTTGGGGAGGGACTTTGCTAAAAGGAAAAACTTTAATAACTACTTGTACAAATGCTACGAGCATGACATTTGATGGGGTAGCTACTGGGACGAAAAGTGGATACACTATCACTCATTCTTTTACAAATAATGATGCTGATCCAAAGACTCACACTATAATTTGTTCAAATATTGGTGGAGCAACCAATCAACAAACTCGTACTTTTAATACTGAAGGGACAATGCGAGGAGATATAAATGCGACTAATTGTACCATTCCTAATGGGGGAAGTACTTGTAATTCTACTGTGACTTGGTCTACCACAAATCCAATCAACACTTCACAAGTGACAAGTAATTATCCAGCAGCGAATACTTCAATCGGTACAGGTAATACTGGGTCTCTGACTGTGGCTATACCATATTCCGCGAGAGCATTCTTTTTATACAATAATGGTGTGAAGCTTGATGAGGTCACAGCTACAGCAGTCTGTGTGACTGGCACTAGTTGGAATGCTTATCAGGGTAAATGTACTCCAGCTCCAACTACCACTTTGACTGGTGCTAACTGTACTATAGCTCTAGGTGCTAATAGTTGTACTACCACAATTAATTGGAGCGTGACAAATCCTGCAGGCACTACTGCTGTCACCAGTAATTATCCAGCAGCAAATACCAGTATTGGTACCACTCATACTGGATCTGCGAGTGGTGTCACTATCCCATATGCTTCAAGAAGTTTTTGGCTTTATAACGGGGGAGTGCAAAAAGCTACTTTAGTAGTACAAGCTGCTTGTGTCTCAGGTGGTGTATGGGACACAACAAAATTAAGATGTGTTCCTATCTGTAACACCTCTTTAAATGAAGTTGTGAATTCAGCTGGTACAGCATGTGTTTGTCCAACCAATTATGTAAAAGACTCTAAAGGATATTGTCACGCAGCTTGTGTAGATTCAACTTGGAATGAGAATACTAGAACTTGTGATGCTCCGGTGCCATCCCTTACAGCTGCAAACTGTACTATTTTAGGAAATGCAAGTAGTTGTAATACAACTTTAAATTGGAGTATGAATAATCCTGTAGGCCCCACTGCTGTGACCAGTAGTTATCCATCAGCTAACACAGTTCTTTCTACTGCTCACTCTGGGACATTAACCCAATCAGTACCTTATTCTTCTAGAACTTTCTTCTTATACAATAATAGTATCGAAAGAGTGAGAGTGACCCCGACTGCCACCTGTATCACTGGCACTACCTGGAATGGAAGTATTTGTGCTTGTCCTACCGGATATCTTTGGAACGCTACTACCAAAACTTGTAATCAAATGATAGGTACCCTCACCCCTACCACTTGTACTATTCCTGCGGGAGCAAATAGTTGTAGTATAACTTTGAGTTGGACTACCACAAATCCAATCAATACTTCTCAAGTTACCAGTAGTTATCCAACAGCTGGTACTGTAGTCGGTACAGGAAATAATGGATCCACTACTACACAAATTTATTATTCACCAAGATCATTCTATTTGTATAATAGTGGAATATTGCTCAAATCTATTTCCGCTTCAGCCGTGTGTGCTACCGGATCAACTTGGAATACTACTACACAAAAATGTGAGAAACCAGCAGGAACTCTCACTGGAGCAAATTGTTCTATTGCTATAGGAGCAAGCAGTTGTAATACCACTATCAGTTGGAATGTTACTAACGCTATTGGAAGTACAGCTGTCACCAGTAATTATCCATCAGCTGGTACTACAATAGGCACAGGTCATACAGGATCAGTAAGTGGTGTTACCATTCCACACTCTTCAAGAAGCTTTTGGTTGTACAATAATGGTACTGAGCAAGCAGCTCTTACAGTGAATGCTATTTGTGTTTCTGGATCAAGTTGGAATAGTAGTTTAGGAAAATGTTCTCCTTCATGTACTTTAAATCAAATATTAGATTCAAGTGGTACAACTTGTATTTGTCCACCAAGTCTTCCAAATAAAGACGTGAATGGCTATTGTTATGCGGATTGTTTCTATGGAGAAAAATGGGATCCGACAACTAGAGCTTGTGTACCAAGATGTCCTTCTGGACAAGTGTATGTAGATGAAGTATGTATGGATATAAATAGAAATCCTATTTGTACCTGGCTTGACCCTATGGTATTCACCAAAGTAACTTGTGATGTTCTCTATTACCCATGTAGTGATGGAAGCAGATCAGTCTTCAATATTGTTTATAAAGATGGAACAGCAAATAAAGTTTTACAAAATATCACCACCTTTGAAGGTCCAAACAACTTTAATTGGTCACCAAATCAATTAGAGTATAGATATGTTTGTCCTAACAGGGAACCATGGTATGCTGATGCACTTGAAAGACCATATACACACTTTGTAGCATTTGATGTGTCAGCTGGGCAAGTGAGAAAAGGATCAACTATTAACTTGAGTTGGAATGTTCAATTACCAACCAACACTTGTAAAATAGTCGCGACATCTCTTAAAGATGGAAGAGTGATATTTGATACAAGTTCTGCAGCTAATCCATATCCAGCAGTTAAAACAAGTATTACTACCATTCCTTCAGTGACAAGTCTTAATTATTCAAGTGTAAACAACTTCAATGCCTTAACAGGAAATTATTACACAGTAAATGAGTCTACAAGATTTACAGTCAGTTGTAATGATGTCAGCTACAATAAAGGTTATTCCCAATTAGTCCGTGATGTCTATGTCACTGATGAAGCTGATAGATAATTCTCGGGGTCTTTAGAAATAATTAAAAAATTTCAAAAATCATTTTTATGAGCTAACCCCGCTTTGCAGAAAACACAAAAAATAATTTTCTGAAATTTCTTAAAAATATAAAAATAAAATAAAAACCGCCAAAGAGGTGGTTTTTATTTGACTTTATTCTAGATTTTTGCTAATATTCTTGCATTAATAAATCTATCCTTATTTGGCTTTATTTAATTTGAATAGAGTTAAAGTGTTTGATTTATTGTAAAAAATTATGACAAGATCAGCTAAAAAAGGTCCATATGTAGACGAGAGAGTTTTGAAAAAAGTTCTCGGTAAAAAACCTGAAGATACAGGAGTTATTAAAACTTGGATTCGTTCCTGTGTGATTTCTCCTGAAATGATTGGTTTTACCTTTGGAGTTTACAATGGCAAAAGTCATATTGAAGTTTTGGTTTCAGAAGATATGGTAGGTCATAAACTTGGCGAATTTTCTCCAACTCGTAAATTCGTGAGACATGGAGGAAAAATGCAAAAAGAAATTGACCAAAAAGCAAAGCAAGCAGAAATTGATGCTGCTAAAGCTGCTAAAAGTTCCGCTTCTGATGCTAAAAAGCCAGCTGGCAAAAAATAATTAAAATTATAAATCAAACACTTCCAGAAAAATTATTTTTTGAATCAACCCCGCTTCGTGAAAATTCAAAAAACAATTTTTCCTCAAGTGTAAACAAATAAATTAAATATAGGTTTCCAATCAATTATTTAAAGATAATGAGGACAGGAAAATAAAAATTATGAAAGCAATTTTATCAAATTATAGACAAGCCCCAAGAAAGACAGCTCTAATTTCAGAGCTTATTCGTGGTAAGTCTGTCAAAGAAGCGAGAGCGATTTTAAGCAAACTCATCAAAAGAGGATCTTTGCCAGTATCTAAACTTTTAGAGTCAGCGGTAGCTAATGCTAAAGCGAATGACAAAATCTCTAATACAGATGATTTAATAGTTTCTACTTATGTAAACAAAGGCAAAGTTCTCAAAAGATGGAGACCAAGAGCTATGGGTAGAGCTTTTCCTATTCACAAGCATACTAGTCACATAGTTATTGAGCTTAAAGAAAAAAACTAATTTATTAAAAATATATGACACACATAGTAAATCCATATTCACATAGACTAGGTATCGTTCGCGGATGGAAATCTCGCTGGTTTGGAGGTAAAGGAAATTATGTTTCCAATCTTAAGGGAGACGTTTTGCTTCGTAAATTTTTAGATAAAAGATTAAGAGGGATGTATGTTGCTCAAGTTGAAATTGAAAGAAGTCAAAAAGAATTTCGTGTAGCTATTCACACTTCTCGTCCTGGAATGATTATTGGTAGAGGAGGTGATGGTATTGAAAAGCTTCGTAAAGATATTGCAAAAGAGATGAAGAGAGCAGAAGTAGAATTGCCAGCTAATTTTAAGTTGGACATCGTAGAGGTAGCTAGCCCAGAAGCTTCAGCAGCAATCGTTGCTCAAATGGTCGCAGAGCAGCTTGAAAAAAGAATTCCTTTTAGAAGAGTATTAAAGGGTACTATTGAAAAAGTGATGGCTAATCGTGATGTCTTTGGAGCAAGAATTTCTGTGGCTGGAAGACTTGGTGGAGCAGAAATGGCACGTAAAGAGCAGATTCGTAAAGGTGGTATTCCGCTACAAACTTTAAGAGCAGATATTGATTTCGCAAAAGAAAAAGCGTACATGTCTTACGGGAC
The DNA here is from genome assembly GCA_964577625.1 of uncultured Candidatus Saccharibacteria bacterium. Lineage (GTDB taxonomy): Bacteria > Patescibacteriota > Minisyncoccia > Phycocordibacterales > UBA5272 > UBA5272. Next base: position 1,311 of record CAZNZP010000032.1, on the reverse strand, counting down.
AATCGGTATCAAAGTTTGGATTTATCGTGGTATGAAATATGAAAAAGACGCTCATACCAAAGGTTATTCAAGTGTAAATGAAGAGTTAAACAAAAGATAATTTTTATTAATTTAATTTTAAATATATGTTATTCCCAAAAAAAGTAAAACATCGCAAATGGCAATCTGCTAGATCTTCTCTCAAGAAGGCGGCACGCCCAGAGTCAAAAGGAATCAATGTTGATTTTGGATCTTTTGGGCTAAAAGCAGAAACCGATAAAAGAATCACCAGCAATCAAATTGAAGCAGCAAGACGAGCTATGGTTCGTTATGGTGGAAAGACTGCAAAATTCTGGATTAGAGTTTTCCCTGACAGACCATATACTCAAAAAGGAGCAGAAGTTCCTATGGGTAAAGGAAAGGGAGATCCAAAAGGTTATTGTGTGGAAGTTCGTCCAGGAAGAATTATCTTTGAAATTGACGGTGTCTCTGAAGCTGTAGCTAGAGAAGCTCTTCGTAAAGCTGGAACCAAGCTTCCAATTAAAACTAAGGTCGTAGCTAGAGTCTAAAATACTTGAAAAACAAAGAAAAATAAGTTAATATATAAAACTATGAATAAGCAAACAGTAATCAAACACAAGAAAAAAATTGACGGAGTTGTTGTATCCGATAAGATGGATAAGACTGTTGTTGTTAATGCTCAAAGATTTGTCAAACACAAAAAATACGGTAAATATCAGAAAATTGACAAAAAATTTAAAGCTCACGACGAAAATAACGAATACAAGGTTGGAGATAAGGTGACTATTGAAGAGACTCGTCCAATCTCTAAAGGTAAGAATTTTAAAGTTTTGAAAAAAAGAGATTAATAATTTAATTATAAATTTATGTTACAAGCAGAATCAAAAGTAAAAATCACAGATAATTCAGGAGCTAAAATCGGTAAGATTTTTAAAGTTCTTGGTGGATCAAAGAGAAGATATGCTTCTATTGGTGATTTGGTTTGTCTTTCCGTGAAAGTCGCTGAGCCAAGAAAGCAAGTCAAAAAGAAAGAAATTGTTTACGGTATTGTAGTGAGAACTTCTAAAGAATTTAGAAGAAAAGATGGTTCATATATTCGTTTTGATGATAATGCTGTTGTGCTTGTAGATAAAGTAAAGAAGATTCCAAAAGCTAGCCGTGTTTTCGGACCCATTCCAAAAGAAATCTCTGAAAGTAAAAACGAAAATATTAGAAAAATTGCCACCATGGCACCAGAAGTAATTTAAAGGTATGCCACACTTTTCAGAAATTATTTTTTGAATCAACCCCGCAAGCGAAAATTCAAAAAAC
>CAZNZP010000031.1:0-6495 GCA_964577625.1 uncultured Candidatus Saccharibacteria bacterium | reverse complement strand
ATAATATAAGTATATAAGTAAGGGTGCTTAGAGCTTTTTGCTCTAGGCATCTTTTTCTTTGTGTAAATTATCAAATTAAAAAATAAAAATAAATTATCAAAATTTTATGAAAAAACTGTTTATAATATTCTTTATTTCCGCAATACATCTTTTGACTCTGGAGCGACTTGGATAAGAAGAGGTAGTGCTGGAATGAGAGGTTGGTGGTCTATCACTTCTTCATCAGATGGAAGTAGATTGGTGGCAGTAGATGGTGGCGGTAGTGGATATATATATACTTATCATAATGCTCTTCCTGAAGCTCAAAATGTAAAAATTTCAGTTGTGAAATAAAAATATATAAGAATCTGAATTTTTGATAAAAATAAAACCCCGTACCATTACGGAGTTTTATTTTTAATTAATATTAATTTAATTATTGTTTAACAACTTTTTTAGTTGCTATTTTCTTAGGAGAAGTTTTTTTTACTTCAACTTTTTTAACTACTGGTTTTTTAGCGACAACTTTTTTCGCTTCAACTTTCTTTGTCTCATCTTTTTTAGTCGGAGCCTTTTTAGGAACAACGATCGTCTCATCAATCTCTTCAATCTCAGCAGCTAAAGCTTTATCTTTCAAAGAATTAATTGCTTTCATTGCGGAAGCTTTTTTTGTATAACTTTCTGTCCAAAAAATAACTTCTTTTCTGTAAACAAATTGAACCCTAAAACCATTTTCATTTTTAATTAATTTAAATTTGTGCATAATGTTTAAAAATTTTTAATACAGAGAATATTATAATACAAATTTTTGAAAAAAAGTTTTTGTTTTACTTGTGTTAATTTTTATGCTAAAATAGTTTCGTATCCGCCTTCGCATAAAGCTATGGTGGACTAAAAAATTCCGCCTTCGCGTAAAGCTACGGCGAGATAAAAGCGGTGTTGGTTTAGTGGTAGAATACCTGCCTTCCAAGCAGGGGACAAGGGTTCGATTCCCTTACGCCGCACAAAAAATAATGAGAAAATCTGGAAGATTTTAGAATATATTTTTGGCAAGTCAGGGAAGAGAATTGAGCTGTCTGCGAAGCCAAATTTTTATTAAAAATTTGAGACAGCGAAGCGGGGTCGCGAAACAAGAAACAAAGTGACTATGTTTGGTGACCGATTCCCTTACGCCGCACAAAAAAATTTGCTAAACTATACATAGTCGCTCCCGTGGTGAAATGGATATCACATCGGTCTTCGGAACCGCTGTTCTGGGTTCGAATCCTGGCGGGAGCACTAAAAAATAATGAGAAAAGTTTGAAAAACTTTTTGAATATGTTTTTGCGAAAGCAAGGATGAGAACTAAGTCGTCTACGAAGTCACGAACGAAGTGAGTAAGACGACGAAGCGGGGTGGCGAAATAACGAGTGAAATGAGTATATTTGGTGACTGAATCCTAGCGGGAGCACTATTATAAATCTTATTTATTCTTAAAATGTCTTTTATAAAATAGTAAAAATAAAAGTTGTCTTTTAGAATTACTCTTTTTAAGATGTCTTTTAAAATTTTTGCTATATAATAAAAGCATTATTAAAATTAATTAACAAATTAAATTAAACATGTCATACATAACAAATATTGAAAAAGAAACATTAGAAAATGGAAATTTTAGAAAAGTTCTCTTTACTGCTAAACATATGCAACTCGTAGTAATGAGTATTCCTGTCGGTGGGGATATCGGAATGGAGACTCATCACGATGTAGATCAATTTATTAGAGTTGAATCTGGAAAAGCAAAATCTATTCTTAATGGAGTAGAGAGAGAATTAGAGGATGATTTCTCAGTAATTGTCCCTGCAGGTACAGAGCATAATATTGTAAATGTTGGAGATAAAGATTTGAAGGTTTACACACTTTACGCTGGACCAAATCACAAGAAAGGTATTATTCATGCGACCAAAGAAGAAGCTGAAGCGAATGAAGAGCACTTTGATGGGGTGACAGATGTAGAATAGGCGGTAGATTTTTACGAAAAAGTATTTTTATGAATCAACCCCGCAAGCGAAAATTCAAAAAATACTTTTTCTTTAAAATATTTTAAAAAAATGAAAAATATTTCACAAGAAACGATAAATAAAAATTTTATCCCTAAAGATATTCTTTGGGTTTGTGAAATGTTGTCTAAAAATAACTTTGATAGTTATTTGGTTGGGGGTTGTGTTAGAGATTTGATACTTTCACGTAATCCAAAAGATTGGGATGTGACTACTAACGCAACTCCAGACGAGATAATTAAAATTTTTGGTGAAGATGAAACGGTTTATGAAAATCTTTTTGGTACAGTAGGTGTAAAAATAAGAAAAGGGGATGGTGAAACGGAAGAAGTTGAAATAGTTGAAGTCACTACATATAGAAAAGAAGGAGAATATAAAGATTTTCGTAGGCCAGACAAATTGGAATGGGGTAAAACCGTAGAAGAAGATTTGGAAAGAAGAGATTTCACCATGAACGCCATCGCTTATGATCCTATAAAGGACATCATAAAGGACATTTATAAAGGACAAGATGATATAAAGGACAAAATTGTGAGAACTGTTGGGAAAGCGGAAGAAAGATTTGGGGAAGATGCTCTTCGTATGCTTCGCGCAATACGTTTTTCAGTGCAACTTGATTTTGTGATTTCTAATGAGACTTTTGAAGCTATATTTAAGTTGGCTTCCAATTTAGAGAAAATTTCTAAAGAAAGAATTCGTGATGAATTTACCAAAATCATCATGTCAGGAGATCCGATGCGTGGTTTACTCATTTCACAGAAATTGGGAATGCTTAAATATATTTCTCATGAATTAGAAAGTGCTGTCGGAGTAGAGCAAAACGGCCACCATGCTTTTGATGTGTTTGAACATTCTCTCCGAGCTTTGAATCATGCTGCGGAAAGGGGGTTTGATTTGGAAACTAGATTAGCTGCTCTCTTTCATGATATTGGAAAAGTAAAAACTAGAAGATTTGATGAGGTGAAAAAAGATTACACTTTTTATGGCCATGAAGTAGTCAGTGAAAGAATTACCAAAAAAGTTTTGGAAGAATTGAAATTTGAAAAGAAGGTGATTGAAAAAACCTCTAAATTAGTTCGTTATCATATGTTTTTCTCTGACCCAAATGAAGTGACTTTGTCTTCTGTCCGAAGACTTATAGTAAATATCGGAAAAGAAAATATTTGGGATTTAATTAACCTTCGTCTTTGTGACCGAATGGGATCTGGTACCAAAAAAGAGGAACCTTGGAGACTTCGTAAATTTGAATCTATGATAGAAGAAGCTCTTCGTGATCCGATTTCTTTGAAGACTTTAAAAATTGATGGGGAGAAAATTATGCAAATTCTAAATGAGAAACCCGGGAAGAAAATCGGATTAATTCTCCACGCACTTTTTGAAGAGGTGATAGATGATGGAGGGAAGAATAATTTAGAATATTTAGAAAATAGAGTTTTGGAATTATCTAAATTAGAAGAAGAGGAGTTGGAAAATTTAGCGACTGCTGGAAAAGATAAAATGAAAGAAAAGAATGATGAAGAATTGGAAGAGATAAAGAAAAAGTTTAAAGTATAAAAAACTGCCTCAGATGAGGCAGTTTTTGTTTTTACCATTTTAAAACAAAAGGCAGTTGGACATAATTATAAAGAAAGTTTTCTCCGGCTTTGTCGTGGGCAGGATACTCTCCTTTATCAATATATCCTTTTCCCATGGTTTTTCTTGCAATCTTTTTCCACAGCTGAAAAAGTTGGGACTTTCTTAAAACAACTTTTCTTTTTTGTACAAACCAGTTTAAAATTTCTGTAGCTGAGTGTACGAGGGAGGGAAGTTGGTGATTGTAGGCAGCGCTTCCTTCTTGTAAAGCTTGGTCCATAACTGAGTTGTCAAAATCATTTATAATCTGACCAACATTAATCATTTTAAATCTTTTTGCTTTCATATAAGAACATTTAAAGGTTTTTAACTGAACGAATTATGACAAAAAATAAAAAGTTTAGCAAGTTAAAGAAAAGTTGCTATAATCTTTATTACGATTATGATACTTACTCCATTACAGAATACAATTCTGGAACAAAAAGGATTTGATTTAAAAAAGAAAGAGGAAATAGAGAAATTTTTATCTCCAAATTGGGATAGGGACCTTTTGGATTCTTCAAAAATAAAAGATATCAAAAAAGCTATTAAAAGAATTAAGGATGCAATAGATAAGAATGAAAAAATTATTATTTATGCCGACTACGATTGTGATGGTATTCCAGGAGCTGTAGTTTTAAACGATTTATTTGAAAAGGTAAATTATAAAAATTTTTCAGTATATATTCCACATAGACACAATGAAGGATATGGATTAAATATGAACGCGATTCAGAGATTTATTGATGAAAAAGTTTCTTTGATTATCACTGTAGATGTTGGCATTACAAATATTTCTGAAATAAAATTTGCAGAAGAAAATGGTGTGAATGTGATAGTGACTGATCATCATCTTCCTGTTTTAGATGAAGTAGATAAACAAATTCTTCCCGAAGCTTTTGCGATTGTAAATACAAAACAAGTAGGAGATAAATATAAAGAAAAATTTTTATCTGGAGCTGCGACAGCTTGGAAATTAGTCAATGCTTTTTTAAATAAATATAGAAGAGATTTTAATGTAGGGGAAGGTTGGGAAAAGTGGCTACTTGATATGGTGGGTATAGCGACTATCGCTGACCTTGTACCACTAAAAGGTGAAAATAGATTATTTGCAAAATATGGATTAGAAGTTTTAAAGAAAACTAAAAGACCAGGACTTTTGAAAATTTTTTCTAATGCGAGAATTTTGACAAGAAAAATAAATGAAGACGATATCGCTTTTGGTATAGCTCCCCGAGTAAATGCGGCGAGTCGTATGGCAGAGCCGATTCATGCTTTTTACGCTTTACTTCAAAATGAAGAAGCTGCTAATTTTGCAAATGAATTGGAAAGTTACAACAAGGCACGTAAACAAGAAACAAAAGATGCGGAGACTGTTATTGATTATGAAAAATTTAGAGAAGACAAAATTGTTCTAATCGGTGATGAGAAATGGACTCCAGGAATTATTGGGCTTGTGGCGAGTAAAGTTTGTGAGACGGTGAAGAAGACGACTTTTGTCTGGGGGCTAGGGGAGGATGAAAATATTTTAAAAGGATCAGTGAGATCAAGGGAAGACGGATACAATGTAGTGGAGATTATGACTGAGTGTCAGTATCTTTTAGAAAATTTTGGAGGACATGAAATGGCTGGAGGATTTGCAATTCATAAAAATAATTTAGGTAAGTTTCAAACTTTTTTAAAGAGCTATTCTTTGACCTCACCCCACCTCTCTCCCAAGGAGAGGGAGAAGCCCAAATACATTACTACAGACTATATATATAAATATATAAAAGATGGTGTTAAGGAACAAAAGAAAAATCAAACCAAACATGCACAAATGTTGTGGGAAGAAATTAAAAATAAAAAATTAGGTTTTAAATTTAGAAGGCAACATATTATTGAAGTGTTTGTTCCAGACTTTGTTTGCTTAGGAAAAATGTTGATAATAGAAGTTGATGGAGAGATACATGAAAAACAAAAGGAACACGATAAAGAGAGGGATGATTATTTAAAAAGTCTTGGTTATAATATTTTGAGATTTAAAAATGAAGACATTGAAAATAGATTAAAAAAAGTTTTAGATAATATTAAAAATGTTTTGAATTCAAGACCCTCCTTGGGAGGGGTTGGGGAGGTCAGGAAATTTATCCCTGTAAAGATTTCAGAAGTAAATAAAAAACTTTTTGATGAAATAAAAATCTTTGCACCATTCGGAATGGAAAATGAAAAAGTGATTTTTCAAATTAAATTAGAAAAAGAAGATAATTGGCTTATAAATCCTAATAAACTAGCAGCTAAAATAGACTCTGTAAATGACAGTTTACAGAATGTATACAATAGAAGAAAAGGTTATGTTCCAAGAGTAGTAGCGTTTTTAAATGCAAATCCTAATAATCCTACAGGTAAAGTTATGGGAAAAAAAGAAATAGAAATATTAAAAGGTATTGGAGACGTTTGTCAAACAAGAGGAGTATTTGTAATTGATGATTTAGTATATAGAGACTTAACATACGATGATAATAATATAGCTAAACCAATTGCTACTATTCCAGGGATGTTTAGAAACACAATCTCATTATTTGGTTTATCTAAAAGCTATGGCATGGCAAGCTTAAGAGCGGGATTCATTGTAGCTGATGAAATCATAATTAGAGAAGTTATTAATAGAATATTTCAAGAAATAGATTCATCGCCTGATATAGTAGGTAGAGCTTTAATGGGAGCTTTTAATACAAGTGAAAGAAGGCAAATAGTATATAAAGAGTACTTTAGTAAATTAAAAGAGGCATATATATATAAATATAATTTATTAAAAGCTTTAGTTTCTGGTATTAATAGTATAGAAGACATTAATTTAAGAAACAAAATCAAATTAGAAATAGAAACT
>CAZNZP010000030.1:0-7094 GCA_964577625.1 uncultured Candidatus Saccharibacteria bacterium | reverse complement strand
CAGGGGTTCGAGTCCCTTATCTCCCACAAAATAATAACAAAAATCTGGAAGATTTTTGAATATATTTTTTGAGGAGAGAAAGGATGAGAACTGAGTCGTCTGCGAAGCTAAGTTTATAAAATAAATTTGAGACAACGAAGCGGGGTCGCGAAATAATGAGCGTAGCGAATATATTTGGTGACCGAGCCCCTTATCTCCCACCCAAAATATCTCTTAAGACTACAGCTTCATTATGAACTTCGTCTTTGGCACCGTAAAGAATAATTACCTTCTTTTGCTTTTTCCAATTCTTAATTATTTCTTTCACTTCTATATTATTCTCCAATTCTTTTTTGTATCTTTTTACAAATTCTTTAAACTTTTTTGGATCATGATTAAACCATTTTCGTAATTCAGTACTAGGTGCAATATTTTTTGCCCATTCATCAAGTTTAGCTTTTTCTTTACTCACTCCTCTTGGCCAAAGCCGATCAACTAAGACTCTATACCCGTCGTCTTTCTCTACTTCTTCATAAACTCTTTTTATAAAAAATTTTGTCATATTTTTATTATACTCCCAAGATTAAAATTTGGAAACAAATTTATTTCCTGTAATATAAAATCTTCTTATTTTATCTTTGGCTTTAGAAATACCAATTCTTGTAGTACTGGTAATATCTTTTGAAGAAAGAGAATCTTTTTTAATTAATTTAAGTGATGCTTTTGATAAATTGTGAGCAAAAAAATTCTTATCTATTTTTAGCGCTTGGCAAAGTTTGCCTGGACCATTAGTCAACTCTACTCCCGCTCTCCCTTTTCTATTTTTTTCCATTTCTTTTTCTCCGAATAGTGGCTCCACGGCTCTTATCAAAACCCCAGATCCAAAACCTTCTTTTCCACAAACAATATTAAAGCAATAGTGTATACCATGAATGAGATACACATAAGTATGTCCAGCAGACATAAACATAGCATTATTTCTTTTTGATGGACCTCTACAAGAATGGCTTGCTTCATCATTTTGATCGTAGGCCTCAGTCTCTACGATTTTCACTCGCAAGATTTTATTTCCAATTTTTCTTTCTAACTCACATCCTAAAAGTCTTTTTGCTGCTTTTTCTGAATCTGTATTTAGCCATTCAAAAATGTTTCCTTTTTCCATTCTTTAATGATACTAAATTTAGTTTAATTTATCTATTTTAATTTTCTTCAAAATTTGTTATATTATGTCAACAATGACCCCGTAGTTCAATGGATAGAACGAGAGCCTTCTAAGCTCTAGATCTAGGTTCGATTCCTAGCGGGGTCACAAAAAAAGCCCGAAAGGGCTTTTATACTATTACTAGAGAACCGGCTGTCTGGTAGATGCGATGAAATTGCATAAACAATCTTTCTTTTCTATCAAAAAGAAAAGAGTCTTCGTTTATTTTTTCCAAACTTTTTTCTTCACAAAAACTAAGATGTGCGTGTGCCACAGCATAAACAATTGGAATTAGTTCTTTATAAAGAATTTTATATTTTTCTTCCGAAAAACCTTTTTCAAACTTAACTCTTCCAATTGCTGTAGGAAAATTTCTTAAAGCTCTTTCAGAAGACTCTTTGTCTTCTTCAACAAAAGCTTGGATTTTTTTTGCTGTACCAACAACACTTTCTAACGTCTTACTATTTTCAAGCGAGACAAAAAGCTCAGCGAGTTGCTCTCTTTTTGTTTTTACCATTTTTTATTTTTTTAAAATTCAACAAATATTACCGAATAAAACTATACAACATTTTGAAGAAAAATGCAAATTTAATACTCTATTTCTTTTTTAATCCTATCTTCTAACTTTCTACCTAGCATTCTTTTTACATCTGGATTACCACAAATAGTGATAACTTTTTCTTTATTGTCAGGTCTTTGAATAATAGGGATAATTTCGTCTAAAATATCATCTATGACAAAAGTAGTTTTTTCTTCTATATCTTTCGCTCCAAAAGGAATAACTAAGTCCTTCAAAATCACACAGTCTTCATGAATGCAAATATGATTCACTCCCAAAAGTCGCTCTTCTTCCAAAACTCCAATAGTAGGAATATAGTCTCTATCTTGAAATCTATTTTTAAAAAAGTTGGACATAATTATGTCTTTATTTTAACACACAGAAAAATTTCTCCCTATCTCATTTGAGATCCGTTAGGCATTTCAGTAGTCGGAGAAAGTAAAGCGAGACTTTCTTCCCCTGTCGCCAAAATCATCGCTTGTGATTCTAGTCCCATCATTTTCCTTGGTTCTAAATTAGTAACAAAAGCAAATTGTTTATTCAATAGAAAATCTTTTTCAAAATATTTTTTAATACCAGAAAGGACCTGACGAGGAATTTCTTCTCCGAAATCCACAGAAAGTTTATAAAGTTTTTCACTCCCCTCTATTTCTTCTACGCTTAAAATTCTACCGAGTTTGATTTCTACTTTTGCAAGATCTTCAATATTTATCATAGTGTTAAAATATTTAAATTGTTTAAATTGTTTTTGATTATATCATTTTGATATCAAAAAAGAAAAACCCTACTTCTTTTTCAAAAAAAGATTTAGGGTTTTTGTATGTAAAGCGAGCAAATAAAACTGAGACCCCGCTCTATCCTTTTTTCCAATCATTAGGCCTAGAGGTCGTCTAAAGAACGATTCACTCACAATAAATAGTTTAACAAGAAGGCAAAAAGTTGCAAATATTTATCCCCTATTCTTTTTATCTAAAAATCTCTGCAAAATAATTGCAGCCGCAGAATCGTCTGCATCACGCCTATCACTAAACCTTCTAGCTTCTATAGTGGAGAGCCATTCTTTTTCAAAGAATATTTCTATGGCTATTTTTTCTTGAAGTTTTTGAACAAAATCTTTAGCTTCCTTTAAAATCTTATTTGCCTCACCTTTAAGGTTCACACTTTCCCCTATAACTAAATGTTTGATTTCTTTTTCTTCTAAGATTTTTATGATTTCTAATACAGATTTTTCTTTATCTTTATTAGGAATAATAGAAAAAGGAAAAGCAAATTTTCCATCTTCGTCTGAAATAGCCAATCCTATTTTTTTACTTCCGTAATCCAATCCTAAATATTTTTTATTCATATTTTATTTTTTTAAATTTTGAAAAATTGAAAGAAATTGTTTTTTGAATTTTCACGAAGCGGGGTTGATTCAAAAAATAATTTCTGAAAAATTTTAACTCATATTTTTCAGATTTCGTAAAACTTCTCTAGCTATAACCCTGTCATCACTTGAAACTTTTTTGCCTTTAATGCTCATAGTATTGAGAGAACCTCTAGTAGTCAGTAAAACGATATCATCTTTTTTGGCTAGCTCAATAGCTTTTTTAATAGCTTCACCTCTGTCTGTAATTATAAAAAGATTTTCATTGTAAACTTTTCCGGCCTTATCGGCTTCATCTGCAATCTTTTGGGCTAAAGCCATTTCGTCATCAAAATATGGATCTGAATTTGAGACTATGATAACATCCGCTTTTTCACCTACCACTTTTCCCATATCATAAAGTCGCTGTTCATCTCTTCCTCCACCATCACCACCTAGGACAATGATAATTTTATTATCTTCAGATTTTTTAAGATTTTTAGCAGTATCCAATAAATTATTCATACTCAATTTTTCATGAGCATAATCCACAATCACCTTAAAATCTTGTCCCTCATTTATTTCTTCCATTCTGCCAGGAATTAAATTTAGCTTTGATAAACCATTTCTAATCTGTATAAAATTTAATCCGTATCTCTCACCTAAAATTATTGCTGGGAGTGCATTATAAATATTAAATTTACCTAAAGTGTTTAATTTAAAATCTGAACCGGAATATTTAAAACTTACTCCATCATCACTTTCTTTTATTTCTGAAATATCTTCTAGGGAATATTTTATTTTTTCTACACTACTAGCATCTAAAAAGAATTTAGCGTTTTCATCGTCTTTGTTGACTAGTATTAACTTTAGACTATTAAAAAGCTTCTTTTTGAAAATTTTCATTTTTGCTGTTCTGTATTTTTCAAAAGATCCACCATGAGAAGAAAGATGCTCTGGGGAAAGATTGGTAAAAATAGCTACGTTTAAAAATAAACCTAAATGTCTAAATTGTTTTACACCTTCACTAGTCACCTCTAAAGCCACATATTTGCAACCAGCATTTTTCATTTGCTTTAAAGTCTTTTGAAGAATAAATCTTCCTGGCATACTCATATGATATTTGTTGGGAATATCTTTTTCTCCAATTTTAATATTAGCTGTAGAAATAAGTCCTACCTTTTCTCCAGTTTCAAATAATACAGAGTGGATAAAATTCACTGTAGAAGTTTTACCCTTTGTGCCAGTCACAGCTATCATAATCATCTTTCTAGCCGGAAAACCATAAAGAATGGTCCCTATAATAGCCAAGAGAAAGTGATAAACTGGTTGACCAGCTTTATAGAGTTTTTTAGGTATAAATTTTTCTATTTTTCTTAAGATTTTTTCCAACATAAGATTTAGGTCAATTTTACCATGTTAAAACTTTTCCACAAATGTTAAGCTGGATATTTGCATTTTTTATTAGATTTTATATAATAAACAAGTAAACTTAAATACCAGAGAAGTTTACGTAAGTTGAAAACCCCCGAATCTTCGGGGGTTTTCAACTGCTAGACTTTAACTTTGAAATAGCTCCATAAAAAGGTCTGTTTTATTTCCCATTAAATATCTGTGTAAATTAAAAATATTGGAACCATCTTTTTCTGCTCCCCTACTAATTCCAACAGCTCCTATATATCCTAAATTTTGTATAAAGAATTTTATTTTTTCATTTTGTCCTCCATATGGATAAGCAAAAACTTTTTCAACATTTTCTTTTCCGAATTTTTTCTCTAATAAATTTTGATTATCCAAAACTTCTTTTCTTAAGATATTATCTTTTTGATCTGGTAAAAATGTATGACGTAAAGTATGATTGGCGACAGTTATACCACTCGCGGTCATTTCTTGTATTTGGGAAGTGGTCATACAAGCTGAATATTTATCAATACAATCCATGTATAAAAATAGAGTCGCTTTCATTCCATATTTTTTTAAAATCGGAAAAGCGTTTGTGTATTGAGTCGTATACCCATCATCAAAAGTGATCACTACAGATTTTTCTGGGATTGGATTTTCTTTTTTATTTTTTAAATGATTAATATATTCTGTCACTGAAATTGAGGTATATCCTTCATCTTGCAGGAGTTTCATTTCCTCTTCAAAGACTTTTGGTGAAGTGATAAAAAGTCTCGCTTTTGGACCATCACTGGAACTTATTTCTCTCACTTGATGATATCCGAGAACTATCACTTTATCTTTCAGTAAAGTCTCAGTATTGGAAGCGACAATATTTTTTCCGTAAAGCTCATTTAAATCTACTACATTTAAAACCCTTTCAAAATGTTCCACCTCCTCTTCTAGAGAAACAGCGTTTTTTCTTTCTAAATAATTTGTAGCTAAAATATTACTCACTAAAAAAGGAATAAAAAATAGTACAGCCAACAAAAGAAAAGTAGCAAACGGGTTTAATTTTGTCTCATCTTTGTTTTTGACTTTTGTCATAATGAGCGCATTATAAGCTAAAAGAAATAAAAAATAAACCCTATTTTTAGGGTCTATTTTTAATCAAATTATTTTTAATTTTAAGATTTAAGATATGGTTTTAAAGTTTCCCAGTCTAAAGTTGCTTTGACTATACCTGAAGCTCCAGGAGCAACCTGATATTGATTGAATAAAAATGTAATACCTTCATCGGTCAAATAAAAGTTTTGGAAATTAGATCCAAAAAAGAAGCCGTCACAGTTACATTTTTCTTTATCCAAAGTGACTCCATCAGCTTTCAAATAAGCGAGCCCCAATCCATCCATCATCATATCTTCTATAAACATATCCCCTTGAGATCTTTCAATTTCTTTTGCTAGGATTCTACTCAATTTTATATCATTATTATTTTCAGATAGATTCAAAATATCTTCAATTTCTACTTTGCCTTCGTCATTGAAAGTGAAAGTGTTTACAACACTATTTCCATGTGCTCCTCCAGTAAATTCATAAGTAGTGAAGACATAGGATACAGTCCCCCTAGATTCATAAGCTGTATAAGAAATATCGTAGATATAAACCATCTTCGCTCTATCTGGATAGAGTTTGGTGATAGCTTTTTCTTCATTATAAATTTCTCCACCGATTTTCCAATCTTGCTGTTTCTCTTTTACTTTATATAAAACAAAAGTCTCCACATCTTTTGCTGTATCTCTTGAATCTACTGGATATTTAGCAGAAATTTCATAAAATTCATTATTATCTGTCACCTTTTTTTCTTCCACATTTAAAGGTGTAGATGTAGTAGCTACAGTTGAAGTAGCGGTAGGCACAACATTTTCCTTATTTGGATTTTTAAAGACTTTCCAAAGTGAAAAAGTTAAAGCTCCTAAAGCAATAATTAATAATACCAATAAAATAATTTGATTTTTTTTCATATAATCAAATTATACTATTTTTATTAAAAAGTAACTAATTTAGAGGTTTGAGGGTGCTAGCAATTTGATCAATTAGTGGTGAGATATCAAAACTCTCTCTTTCATTAAGACATTCTGTCTGTTCTGGATTGTCATAATTCATACATTGTGTAGCTCTAGAAGTGAAAGTCATAATCAAAGTCTTTCCTTCATAAGGCATAGCAAAAGCGTAATTGGTATAAACACTTCCAGCAGCCCCTTCACTTTCTCTAGTGACACAATATTCTTTACCGTTAATATTTTCTTTTTTAGTTTGTCCAGCAGGAAGTACTTCAGTACCAGCTTCCAAGCAAGAATATTCTTGTTCATAAACATTTACTTTGATTGGCCAATCAACAGGGCTAATATATTTAGTATTAAAATTTTCCGGATATTTAAAAGAGAATCCTCCATTTTCTCCGGATAACCAATTCTCAGGTATTACTAATTGAGTACTGGAGCTAGTATTCGCAGGCACTGTTACAGGTTTTTCTTTAATAAAAAAACGAGTTAAAATTGTAGCCAAAATTACAACTAAAATTAAAGCGATAAGCATTTTAGTTCTTTGGGATTTGTTTTGTTCATTCA
>CAZNZP010000029.1:0-7167 GCA_964577625.1 uncultured Candidatus Saccharibacteria bacterium | reverse complement strand
CGGTTTTATTTTTTCATAAGCTCCAAAAATGTATCATGCTCAATATGGACCCTTCCTTCTTTCTGCATCCTTTTCTTTCCCCTCTTCTGCTTTTCTCTTAATTTCATTTTTCTAGTAATATCTCCTCCATACAAATATCCAGTCACATCTTTTTTCATTGGCGCAATAGAGCGAGAAGCAATGATTCTACCTTTGACTACAGCTTGAATCTTCACCCTAAATAATTCTCTTGGGAGAATTTTGAAAAGTTTTTCTACGAGTTCCTCCGCTTCTTCATTTGCTCTCCATTCTGCTACCACCCTAGAAAAAGCTGGTACTCTTTCCTCTGCTACCAGAATATCTAAACGAGTGACTGAAGCGTCTCTCATTTCTCCAATTTTATAAGAAATGGAAGCGTAGCCACTAGAAGAAGATTTTAGTTCATCAAAAAAGTTTCGCATAAGTTCACGAAGTGGCATGGCTAATTTAATATTTACCCTATTCTCACCCCAGTCTTCCATATCATGAATTTCTCCTTCATGTTTTTGAAAGAGTTGCATCATATTAGAAAGATAATCGTTTGGTACTATAATAGTCAAATTAATCCAAGGTTCACGCACACTCAAATATTGTCCGTGATCAGGGAAATGAATTGGAGTATAAACTTTTTCTATGGTTTTATCTCGCATTTCTACTTCATAAGTAATAGATGGTTGAGTAACTATGAGCTCCTGATCAAATTCTCTTCGCAACCTTTCAGTGACAATTTCTAGATGAAGCATTCCTAAAAATCCACATCTAAACCCCCTACCGAGCGCTCCACTCATTTCTTCCTCATAAGTAAGAGAAGAGTCTGAGAGTCTTAGTTTAGATAAACCAGATCGTAAATCATCAAATCTGTCTTGGGTTTCTGGATAAATAGAAGCGAAGACTAATGGGGTTGGCTCTTCGTATCCCGCAAAAGGAGGAAGTGGATGAGCGAAAGTTGTTACCGTATCCCCAACCCTTGCCACTCCTGGCTCTTTAATACCAGTCACAATATATCCAATCTCTCCTTCTTTTAATTCTTTTTCCTCTCTTTTTTCTGGTTTAAAAGTTCCTACATTTCTTACTAAAAATCTATATTTAGATTTTATAAAAAGAAGCTCATCATTTCTTTTTACATTTCCATTCAACACACGCACATAAAGAATAACCCCTTCATGATTAGAATATTCAAAATCAAAAATAAGAGCTCTGAAAGATTTATTTTCTACTATTTCTAATTTTGGTTCTGGGACTTTTTTAATAATTTCTTCTAAAAGATTTTCTACTCCTTCTCCAGTCTTTCCAGACACTGGGATAATATCTTCATCATTTACTTTCAACAAGTCCATGATTTGCTTTTTGACTCCAGGAACATCAGCGATTGGAGAATCAATTTTATTGATAACTGGAATAATTTTTAAACCAGCAGCTTCTGCCATTTCCAAAGTAGTTAAAGTTTGTGCCTGCACTCCTTGGGTCGCATCTACTAAAAGTATAGCCCCTTCCACAGCTCGTAGACTTCGCGACACTTCATAAGAAAAATCTATATGCCCAGGAGTGTCTATCAAATTTAGAATATAATTTTTATATTGCATTCTGACCGGAGTCATTTTAATAGTAATACCTCTCTCTCTTTCCAAATCCATAGAATCCAAAACCTGATCTTTCATTTTCCTATTTTCTACTGTATTAGTAAATTCCAAAAGACGATCAGCTAAAGTTGATTTTCCGTGATCAATATGGGCAATAATAGAAAAATTCCTGATATTTTGCATCATTTCTTATGAATATAACACATTTAACCTTCTACTAAAAGGATTTTATAATTGGACTCTATCAACTTCAAAATAATCTCCAACTTGTAAATCAAACTTTTCTGCAACACCCATTTTCACTTCTAATACATATTTAGCTAAATAATCTCCATTAGTAAAAGTTTGTGAAGAATTTGGGTCGCGAGAATTATAAGAGCTAACTAAAGCATTTTCAATATGGACTATGTTAAAATATTCGTCTAACCAAATAATATCTAAATCAAAATTCATGTCCTTCATCCAAAAACTACTTGTTTCTGGTTTATCAAAAACAAACAACATTCCCTCTGTAATATTTTGACTATTCTCTTTATAAATTTTAAATGGACTTTGTCCAGATAATCCTCGAGTTCTTGATTCTGGAGTATCTGCGACCTGCACAAAAATCTTATCTCCATTTTTAGTAATCAAAGCTCCACCTTCATCAGAAGAAGCGTGAGCTGTAGGAATTTCAGTATTCTTTTCACCTTTTAAAAATTCTTTTAAATCGTTTTTAGCAAACACATTTATTCCTGAAGAATTTTCTTTTAGAAAACTACTTAGACTGACTAAAAAAACTATGCTTACAAAAATTAGAAACACAGAAAAAACTAATCCAGAGATATTTTTTTGTTTTGAATTTCTTTTAGTGCGTAAATGTGCCATAATTTTATTTTTAATAAATTTTTAATATTAGAATTATTTTTATACCTATATTCTATCATAAAAAATAACCGGAATCTCTTCCGGTTATACTTTCTTTTACTTTTCTTTTAACAAAAATGTTTGATCTTCTCCCCAGTGTACGAAATCGTGAGTCCCTTCTTTTTCTTCTTCCCAAACAAATTTAAACTTGGAGAAAACAAAATTTCTACCCTGCCCAATTTTTTGACCTACAGGATTCCAAACCACTATTACAGATAAACCATATTGGTTTTCATTTAGAAATTTACATTTATCTACTACAGATGAATGGTTTGTTATATCCGGCTCAAATTTAGAAATGAAATTTCTGAATGATTCTTCAGAAAAGAAGAGAAAAATTGTTTCAGGGTTTAAACCTTCTAAAATCAAATACTTTCTAAAAGACTCTACTAAATTTTTCTTGATCTCTGTCGTAATTCTCATTATCAAAACGTTTTAGGTGTTAAACTTTTTAAACTAAATAGAATATACAAAAGATTTTAAAAATTGTCAATAAAAAAATAGCCACATAGTTTGGCTATTTTTTTGTTAAATAAAAATATTCTTGCCACTTAATAACATCAAAGGAAAATTTTCTTGAAAAACTTCTTTTATCTCTGGCTCTATTCAAGAATAACTCAGCGATATAAAAAGTATATTGAGAGTGGTCAGAAAGACTAAAGTCTTTTCTGATAATTAATACTGAGATTTTTCCTTCCTCCTTATCTTTAGTAAGAAATTTTCTAACCCAATCAATTTTAGGATTATCAGAAATTTTCTCTTTAAAGATGGCTAAAAAAGATCGCAAACCTTCCGGAGAAAAGAGGACATAGAGTTCTTTCTCATTGATATAATTATATCCTTCAAATATCAAGTATCCAGAAAATAGTTTTTTGATAACATTTTTAAGTCTTTCAGTAATTTTAATTTCCTCCATTTTTTAAAAGATCTTTATTTTAAATATTTAACTTCTTGAACTAACTATAATATACAAAAGAAAAATAAATATGTCAATAGAAGCTATGAAACAAAAATACTCTTATTTGGTAAGAGTATTTTTAGAAAAATTTACCTTATAAAATTAATCTTCTTTTTTACGATTAGCTTTAGCCCTCATTCCCTCATTTAAAATCTGTTTACGAAGTCTTACTGATTTTGGAGTAATTTCTAAATACTCATCTTCATTCATTATTTCAAGACCTCTTTCAATACTAAGCTCCCAAGCTGGGACAAGAGTAATAGCATCATCACTTCCACTCGCTCGCATATTGGTGAGCTGTTTTCCTTTGGTAGGATTCACTACCATTTCTTCACCTTTACTAGTATTGCCAATCACTTGACCATCATAAACTTCTACTCCTGGACCAATATAAAGTGTTCCTCTATCTTGAAGATTGAAAAGTGAAAATCCGAGAGCTTTACCATTTTCCATACTTGTCATAGAACCAAAAAGTTTTCTTTGAATTGGACCAACAAAATCTCCAAATTTTATAAACCTGGAAGATAAAATTCCTAAACCTTTTGTATCTACAATAAATTCTCCTCTATAGCCAAGCAGTCCTCTAGTAGGAACTTCAGCGCGAATTCTAGTGATTCCAGTCCTCTCACTCATATCTGTCACCACACCTTTTCTTCTTCCAAGTTTTTCCATGACTACTCCTGAAAACTCTGTTGGTATATCTACTACGACCTCCTCAAAAGGTTCTTCTTTACCAATCACTTCTCCAGCTTCATTTTTTATTTCATGAAAAATAACTTTTGGTTGAGAGACTTGTAATTCATACCCTTCCCTTCTCATATTTTCAAGTAAAACTGCAATATGCATTTCCCCTCTTCCATAAACCAAATATTTATCTGTATCAAAATCAACTTTTAGACCCACATTTACTTCTAGCTCTTTTTCAAGCCGATCACGAATTTGTCTTCCGGTCACATATTTTCCTTCTCTACCAGCAAAAGGAGAATCATTCACTAAAAAGTCTAGAGAGATAGTCGGTTCATCAATATGAATAGCTGGCTTACCCTCTCCAATACTATCTTTTAAAAAAGTTTCTCCGATAAAAATCGTTGGAAATCCAGCAATCATGACAATATCTCCAGCTTTAGCAAATTCTGACTCAATTTTCTTTACTCCATAAAAAGTAAAAATTTTGGTAATTTTTCCAGAGTTCACATTGTGAGTGATAGGATCCTTCACAAAAATACTTTCACCCACCTTAGCCACCCCATCATAAACACGCGCCACTGCCATTCTTCCAAGAAAATTATCATAAGCCAGATTAAATACTTGAGCCACAAAACTATTATTTATATCGCCGGAAGCTTTTGGTACTTTTTCTAAAATGGTATCAAGTAGTGGCTCAAGATTTTTCTTCTCGTCATTCAAATTTTTCATCGCTACTCCTTCACGACCAATAGCGTATACAGTAGTAAAGTCTAATTGTTCTTCATCTGCTCCAAGCTCTAAAAATAGTTCAAAGACTTCATCGTGTACCCTTTTGACATCACTAGCTGGTTTATCAATTTTATTTATTACCACAATTGGTTTTAGTCCTAGCTCTAAAGATTTTTTGAGTACAAATCTAGTCTGAGGCATAGGACCTTCTTGCGCGTCTACCAAAAGCAAAACTGAATCAATAGAGCGAAGCACACGTTCTACTTCACTTCCAAAATCTGCGTGCCCAGGAGTATCAAGAATATTTATTTTTGTGTCTTTATAGATTACAGAAGTATTTTTGGCATAAATAGTAATACCCCTCTCTTTTTCAAGATCATTTGCGTCCATTGAAAAACCCTCTTCCAAAACACCACATTCTTTCATAAGTGCGTCAGTCAAAGTGGTTTTACCGTGATCCACATGAGCGATGATGGCAATATTTCTGATTTCTTTATATTCTTGATTCATAAAATTGTTTAGACACAAAAAATAAGCTGCCTAGCTTTTTTTATTAGACTAAAATGATATCACAAAACAAGGATGTATGTAAAGTGTTTTATTTTATTTTTTCTAAAAAAGCTTTGTTATTAGGGTTCCTTTTGAGAAATTTTTTGACAGATTCTATTTCTTCTCTACTACCACCCACCTCTAAAATCTCTTTTCTATATCTCTCGCCTATCTCTCTCATTTTTCTTTGTCGCGCCGAAGCTGGGGCGGAGGCGGATACTTTAGCAAATTCTCTATAAAAATCATCAGCATACACCAGTGCCCACATATATGAATAGTATCCTGCGTCATAATTCATCAAATGTCCAAATCTGGCTGGAAAGATAGCGTCTTTCGGAAGTTCATCTTTTAAATATTTTTTCTTTAATTCATTAAAATATTTCGCAGAGTTTTCTGGCTTTACTTTATTTGAATGCAAATCAAGATCTAGAAGTACCATTATAAACTGAGCGAGATAATTTCCACTATTTAAAAAATTTCTACTTTCTTTAATTTTTTCAATAATATTTTTATCTAAAGGTTTTTTGGTTTTATAATGAATGGCTAATTTTTTTAAATTATTTTCCTCAAAAAGAAAATTTTCTAATAGTTGACTTGGTGTTTCCACAAAATCCCAAACCACACTATATCCGGCCTGTGAACTATGTACACATTTTGTAAACATAAAGTGAAAAGCGTGCCCTAACTCATGAAATAAAGTTTCAACTTCACCCAAAGATAAAAGTGAAGGAAGATTTTTAGTGGGTCTAGTAAAATTACAAATAAGCTCATTAACTGGTATAACTCTATCCTGTTTATCTTCTTTTCCGGTTATAAATTCTGAAGAACAAGCATGTCCGTATTTTCCTTCTCTCGGAAAAAGATCCAGAATTAAATATGAAATTAATTTTTTGGTTTTTAAATCTTTAAATTCATAAATTCTAACTTCTTTATCTACTAAAATATTTCTTTTTTCTTTTTCTAAAACTTCTTTAACTGCAAAACCAAACAATTCACCAAAGATTTGAAAAGTGATTTTAAGTACACGTTCTAGCTCAAAATACTCTTTTAATTTTGCACTGTCATAGCTATATTTTTTATCTTTCATTTTATTAGCAACATAAGAAACATCAAAATATTCTATCTTTTTAAGGTTTTTATAAAGTGGAAGATTTTTCTTGGCAAAATTATTCAACTCTATTATTTCTTTATCACTTTTTGGTTTTAATTTTTTGATAAGAGAATCCGAAAAATCTCTGACATTTTTCTCAGATTTAGCCATTCTGTTTTCAGTCTTGAAATCTACATGATTTTTATAACCAAGTATTTTTGCATTCTCATCTCGGAATTTTATGATTTTACTTAAAATTTTTATATTTTTCTCCCCGCCTTTTTGATAATTTTTATCTGTAAGCTCTTTTCTTTTTTCTCGACTATCTGCATATTGCATATAAGGACCAAAATTTGGATAGTCTAGAGTAATTTTGTATTTACCACCCACTTTCTCCAAAGTACTCACAAAATTTTCTGGAAGACCTTTTATCTCCTCCTCACTACACAAAATGTGATCGCGATATTCATCAATATTTTTCCTAAAATCAATAGAAAGTTTGGCAAGATTTTTAAGATTATTTTTAAGTTTATTTTGTTTTATTTTTGATAAATCAAAACCCATTCTCTTATATCCTTTATAAATATCTTCAAATAATTTTACACTACCTATACCATATTTATTGTCCAACTGTTTCTTTTCTTTTTTGT
>CAZNZP010000028.1:0-7311 GCA_964577625.1 uncultured Candidatus Saccharibacteria bacterium | reverse complement strand
ATTTGACGTTAAGAGATTTTTATCTCAAATTACTCAAGATGTCCATCCAAATCAACATCATAAAGCATTTTTTCTTGAATAGATATCCACTTGATGATTTCATCTTCTGTAAACCAGACTGCAATTTCTCTATCAGCCTCCCCTTCTCCATCTGCTGGATCGGTGCAATGAATAAGATTCCTTACCGCTCTACCATCATCAGCATCACAAAGATAATATGAGTCCAAAGTGAGATCTCCACGAATTGTCCCTGTGTCAGCTGTAATTGGCTCAGTACCTCCGACCAATCTTTTCACTACCGCTCTGGAGCTATTCCCTTCTAAAACAAGAGCTACTATTGGTGAACAGGTCATATATTTCACAAGCCCTCTCACTACGTCTTTACCGTATTCAATAGGTTCTTTATCAATAGTTTTATTTTGGGCTTTTCTATTTTCAATAATTCTATTCCCTGTCTTAGTGTACCAAGCGTCATCTTTATTATAATGCTGCCAACATTGATCTTCGGTAGCCATAATCATTTTCATAGCCACGACTTTTAGACCAACTCTTTCAAATCTGTGAATGATTTCACCCATCAACCCTCTTTGAACAGCGTCTGGTTTTAAAATGACAAATGTTTTTTCTTTTTTTGGATGCATAATTTTATTTAGTTTATTTTTTTAAAATTTTAATAAAAACAAAAACTGCAAAGATTTGCAGTAATTGTCTTGGCTAATTTATCTAGCCACATAAGGCATAAGCCCTATAAATCTAGCTCTCTTGATAGCGTTAGCTAAGAGTCTTTGATTTTTTGAAGAAAGATTGGTTTTTCTTCTATTTAAAATTCTTCCATTTGTATTAACAAACTTTTGAAGAATATCAATACTTTTATAATCAATCTTTATATTATTTTCTTTGAAATAATCTTGTCTTTTGTTTTTCATAATTTCTAATTCTAAAATGGTATATCGTCAGGATTGATATCCATATCTCCGTAATCAATAGTATCAAGCTCTTCCACTTCTTTCATCGCTGGAGCATCTCCTGATGCTGGCGCTTGATAATCTCCACCTTCACGATTAGCGGAAACTCCAAATTGGAAGTTTTCTGCTACGATTTCAGTTCTATATTTTTTACCCCCACCATTCGCATCATCCCAGCTTCTGGTTTGAATTCTACCTTCTACATAAACTGGTCTACCTTTTTTGAGCCATTGAGCAAAAATTTCTGCTAATTTTCCAAAAGCTACAATATTATGGAATTCTGCCACATCTTTTCTAGCACCAGTACCATCTTTATAAGATCTATTGGTAGCTAATCCAAAAGATACGACTTTATTTCCATTAGGCATACTACGAAGATCTGGATCACTTGTAAGATTGCCGTATAACATTACTTTATTTAAATACATATTTTTATTTTACGCTAAATTAATTAATTCCTACCACACTTATATAAATATAAGTAAATTATATCACGATACACTTTTTTATAAATTTAATAATTTTTAATGAACTTTTAGTTTTCATCTTCTTCAGACACTTCGACTTTATCCAGATCTTCAAGCTCAGCTTTAAGTTCTTCCTTAGTCTCTTCATCTAAATTTTCTTCTATATTGTCTTCAACTGTAGTGTCTACATTTCCCTCACCACTTTCCGCTTCTCCATCTCTAGGAGAAACAGAAATTGCTGGATCTGCTTTCATCACAGGAATTTCTTTAGTAAAGACATCATTCTCTTTATTTGTTTTTATAATGAGAAATCTTACGACTTCTTCATCAAGCTTGAGCTTCTTATCAATCTCTTCAAGATTTTCTGGTAAAAGTTCAAATTTGACCCAACCAAAATATCCCTCCGAAAATTTAACGTTCACATTATTCACCACTCTAGTCATCTCATAAGAGAGCTCACGCATGTATGGAGTTTCTTCTGAAATGAAGCTTCCTTCTAGAGAAGCGATATCTTTTTTGAGAGCTTCTAGTTTTTCAACTGCCTTACTCTCTTCTAAACGATTGTCGAAAATAAATGAGATTTCATAAATTTCTTTTTCGTCTAGTATCACGGTTTCATTTTCATTCATATTTTTACTTGTCACGCCGTAGCCCTTGGCTCGCTGTAGCTTTATGCAAAAGCGGCTGGCGTAGGCGGATTTGTTTTTAAATAACTAATAAGGTTCGTATAATAACACAAACCAACCCTTTTTTCAAATAGAAACTTGGACGAAAAATAAAGTTTTTATTTCAAAAACATCCTTTTAAAATTATCTTTTAAAACCTCTTTAAACTCTTCTTTATTTTCAATATTTCTTATTTCACAAACTTTTTCAAAGACATCTATGACAAAACTTGGCTCATTTTGTTTAGCTTCTTTTCTTCTATTTTTAGGAAGTACAAAAGGAGAATCTGTTTCAATATGAATTTTGTCTTCTGGTATAGCTCTGATCATCTCATCATATTCATCCGTAAAAGTGCAAACTGCTGGAATGGAAATAGAGAAATTTGGAAGCCTTTTTAAAATTGCCTCTAAAACTTTTTTGGTGGAAGTAAAGAAATGAAAATTACCTTTCACTTGATATTCTTTCAAAATTTCTACCGCGTCCAAATAAGCGTCTTCCCTATTTCCATTTATCTCACTTGGACGAATATGAAGCATAAGGGGTAGATCAAGTTCTAAAGCGAGTTCAATATGTCTACGAAAGAGTTCTTTTTGTTTATTTTTTTCTTTCCCTAATTCCTCACCTTCTAATTCTTTATAGATATAAAAATAATCTAGCCCACACTCCCCTACCGTCACACACTTTTCACTTTTAAAGATTTCCTTTAATTCAGTAAAATATTTTTCTTGATTTTCAAAAGCAAAATTAAATTCTTCTAAATTGTCATGTGGATGAAGAGCAATACTATATAAAACATTTTCATTTTCTTCGGCCAGCTTTCTCGCATCCCGACTTTCTTCTAGACTCGTCCCAATACAAATAGTCCCCACTTTGTTTTCTCTCATTCTCTCTAAAACTCCCAAAAGATTTTCCTTATAATCTTTAAAATTTAAATGGGAATGAATATCTATATATTCTATTTTGTCTAATTCAAACATATTTATTTATTTTTAATTTCATAACAATCAAACATTTTTTGGACAATAAATTCATACAAAAAAAGAATTTCTGGAAATTCATCTGTGTATTTTTCACAAAGAAAGTCTTTTTTATCTTTTATAAAATTATAAAAATAGTCTTTACCCATTCCGCTCCCATTTATATATGAAAAATTATTTAATATATGAGTAAGCTCAGGGAGCATTTTATCTATCAATTTTACGAATCTGGATTCCTTAGAGCTTTGAGTCTCATATTCTGTAATCATCCTATGTGCCCAAGGAAACTCCCGATCAAACTCTGTGCCAATTTTTTGCAAAGCTTCCATTTCTCTATTGTTTTTTTCTTTTCTAGATTGCTCATCGTTATTTAAAAATGTATCTGTATCACCTGCGTAAACTTCTACCAAATCATGAAGAATGGCGAACTGTGAGATTAAACCTATATCTAATCTATTTTTGTAAAAAGTGTCAGCAAGAGAAGAAGCTATAATTGAAAGCATAAAAGAATGGTCTGTGTCAGATTCATTACGTACACCATCTTCATGATGAGTGACTCTATTTACTTTTGCAAAAGCTAATGAAAGTTTAGCCAAGTCTAAAACTTTATCTACATGTTCTTTTTTTACTTCCATAATTACATTCTAGCAAAAAGCGGCTTTTCTGGCATCTGATTTTCTTTTACTAATTCAAAAATATGCTCTGAGGTCTTTGGCATAAAAAAGTTTAAATGGTAAGCAATAATCAAAAGCTCTTTTAAGCAATTTTTTAAAATATTTTTACCATTTTCTTTTTCTGCATCTACTTCACTTTTTAAAAGTTTAAATGGAGCGGTCTCTTGAATATATTCGTCTAGTTTTTTCTGTTCTCTCGTTACAAAGTGAATAGCTTCATTTAATTTGAAAGATTCTAAAAATTCTTCATACTCTTTTGCAAAAGAAACTTCACTCATTTTTTCTAAAACTTCACTCACATCTTCTTTTTCTAAATACTGATTAGAAAGTTTCATTATACGACTCACTTGATTACCGAGACCATTTTGGAGAAAAGTGATATAAGCATTTTTAATAGATTCATGAGTAATATCTCCGTCTTCAAAATTGGCTACTTCATGAGTGAGAACAAACCTCAAAACTTCTTCCGGATAATCTGTGACACTTTTATAGTTTTCTATCACTTCATAAGGACTAATCACATTACCAAGACTTTTACTCATCTTTTGTCCTCCAGAAATTATAAAGCCATCGATAATAATATTTGTAGAATTTGGAATATCAGCCGCTAAAAGCATAGCTTGCCAAGTAGCAGCTTGATAACGAAGATTGTCTTTACCACAATATTGAACCACTTCTCTTTTCTCACTTCCT
This sequence comes from uncultured Candidatus Saccharibacteria bacterium, assembly GCA_964577625.1. Classification (GTDB taxonomy): domain Bacteria; phylum Patescibacteriota; class Minisyncoccia; order Phycocordibacterales; family UBA5272; genus UBA5272. The sequence continues at coordinate 2,870 of CAZNZP010000028.1, read as the reverse complement.
TTTTGGAGCCAAAACTTTTCAAAATTTGAACCTGTTTCTTTTGGCCAATCTAGAGTAGAAATATAGTTAGAGAGAGCATCAAACCAGACATACATCACATGTTCATCATCTCCTGGTACGGGTATACCCCACTCCATTTTCGTCTTAAGACGAGAGATAGAAAAATCTTGTAGACCTTTTTCAACAAAATTCCGAATCTCAGTAAATCTAAAATCTGGAATTACAAAATCTGGGTTTTCATTATAAAAATTTAAAAGTTTATCTTGTAATTTAGAAAAAGCAAAAAAATAATTCTCCTCTTCCCGAATCTCTAATTCTCTATTTGGATGCTCAAGGCATTTTCCATTCTCATCTAATTCTGAATTTTGTTTTTCAGATTCACAGCCGACACAATATTTCATCTCATAATTCTTCTTATAAATATAACCATTAGCTTCACACCTTTTCCAAATTTCTTGAGCGGCTTTTATGTGTCTATCTTCTGTGGTACGTATAAAAGTATCGCTGGAAATATTTAAAGCTTCTATTAAATTTAAAAAGCTTAAAAAGTTTTTATCGACGTATTCTTGTGGAGAAATATTTTCGGCTTTAGCTGCTTCAAAAAGTTTTTGTCCATGCTCATCTGTACCAGTATTAAAAAACACATTATAATCAAGATGTCTTTTGTATCTCGCTATCACATCAGCTCTGATTATTTCCATAGCAAAACCAATATGTGGAGACGCATTCACATAAGGTAAAGTAGTGGTGATATAAAAATTTTCTTTTTCCATTTTTTTGTTTTTGTTTTTGTTTTTAAATCTCTAACTTTTTTAATTCATTAAAATCAGCCAATATTTCCATAATAATTGTGGTGAGAGGAATAGCTACCAAAGCTCCCCAAAAACCTCCAATTTCTGCTCCCGCAAAGATAGCGATAATAATAATTACTGTCGGCATATTGATAAACTTTCCAACTATTTTTGGGTAGAAGAAGTAAGAGGAGAGTTGAGAGATTAAGAAGAAAGCTACAAGGATTAAAATTGCTAAAGAAATTCCACCCATATTCCAAGCAAAGAATAAAGCCGGTACGGAAGCTAAGACAGTACCGAGTAATGGCAAGAGCTCAAAGATACCCGCTAAAACAGCTATAGGTAAAGCGAAAGGTATTTTGAAAGCAAGAAGTACTATATATATAGTCAAAGCCACTATGAAAGCTACGACAATTTGACCCAAAAACCAACTAGACATTTTCCTATCCACTCTATCAAAAAGAGCTATTGCGTAGTCTTCATATTTTTTAGGGGTAACAATTCTAATAAAATTTTGAACTCCATTTTCAGAAAGTGTAATATAAAAAGATACTACTACTGTCACAAAAATATAAACTAAAGTAAGAATAAAGGATGAGGAGTTGGCGACAGAGACATTAAATATCCAATCTTTAATTTGAGTTGATAACTCATTCACATCAATAGATTGTACGAAATTTGTGAGATATGATAAGAAGTCGCTATACCAAGCTGAAGGTACAGGACTAAAAGCTTTAAAAGAATTTAAAAGATCTGGCAAACTACCCAAAATTGATCCAGCATATTTTACTCCTGCTGGTAAAAAGTAATACCCAATCAAAACTACCGAAGCCAAAGTAATCAAATAAAATAAAACTATAGAAACTACTCTTGGAATCTTTATCTTTTTCAAAACTGAAGCAAATCTATTTACAATAGAAGCCAAAAGTACTGAGAAAAATAATACTAAAACTATGGCTTTAAAGTAAAATAAGGCCACAAAAAGTAGGACCCAAAAAATTGTTTTTAAGATGGTTTTATCGGTTATTTCTATTTTATTTATTGGCATATAGTTCAAAATTAGCTTTTAATAAGCTGATTATATCACGATGAGCTTTAAATCTAAATACCAATGTTAAAGTAGAATTTGTTGAAATTAGTTAGGAATAACTCTCCAAACCTTCTCAAAAGAATCGTCTTGATCATTAGAGACATCCTGCTCATAATTTCTTTCTCCTCTAGCTTTTAAAACGACCCGAACCTCATCACCAGCTTTTGCTTCATTATTCACAAAAATACTTAAATATACTTTACCTGTACCAAAAGCAGGTATTCTCATAAATTCTGGACTACTATTCTCGCTCCATACAACACTTTGGTTGTTTTGATAAAGAAGAGCATTTTGAGAATCAACATCAAAAAAATCAAACCCTGATCCAGAAATTAAAGCCGTCAAATAAACTTTATCAATTGAGTAGGCTAAATTATTTTTATAATCCAACTCTAAATTCAAAGTTTCTCCTGGACTAACTGTATTTTTTTCTCCAGAAATATTTGGATTAACTACAAAGTCTAAATATTGGCCTGTAATCAAAATTGTCTTTTCAACTTTTGAATATACATTATCTAATGTATTATAATTTTCAAAAGTGTTTGGAGTGTCTGTGGCTGTGCTAGTTTTTGCCGGATCTGAAACACCTGTAAAAAAAGTAAAGACTGGAGAAGTTCCTATATTTCCTATCAACTTACCTTTCATAGTCAAAGTCTTCTCAGAGTTTCCATTCAAATCCCCTATCACCCAAGATGGAGAATTATCTTTCAGATCTAAAGATGAAGAAAGGTAAACAAAGTCATTCGGATTTCTAGCTGAAACTATCAAATCATTAATTCTGTTTCTGGTATTATTTCTGACAGTGATATCAAATGTGACTTCATGATTTTGATGAACCTCTCTTAGATTTTTCACATTAATACTCACTGGGGCAGTTTTGATAATCACAGTTACTGGATTAATTTTTTTATTAAATTCAGCGTTGGCTTTTGGAACTTTATAATATAAAACTGGATTTATTTCTTTTACAACACCTTCTGCTCCAAACA
>CAZNZP010000027.1:0-7497 GCA_964577625.1 uncultured Candidatus Saccharibacteria bacterium | reverse complement strand
TGTAGAAATTGGTAGAAGAATTTTAGCTAAATATGGAGTAGATGAAAAAATAATTTTGGCTATGCAAGCTCATCATGAAGAATATCCTTTCGAGACTTTAGAATCTGTAATTGTTCAAGTGGCAGACGTCATTTCTGGATCTCGTCCGGGAGCTAGAAGAGATTCAATCGAGAACTATATTAAAAGACTCTCCGATTTGGAAAATTTAGCCATGAGTTTTCTTGGCATAGAAAAAGTTTACGCTTTGCAAGCTGGTAGAGAAATAAGAGTTTTTGTGGAGCCAAAATTGGTTAGCGATTTAGAAGCTTTATCTTTAGCTAGAAATATTGCTCTTAAAATTGAAACTGAAATTAAGTATCCAGGTGAGATTAAAATTAATGTGATTCGTGAGAGTAGAGTAATAGAATTCGCGAGATAAAAATTTAAAAAATAAAAACCTCCGCACCCAGTGCAGAGGTTTTTTAAATTTTCAAATATTTGTTTTTATTGAACAATTTCAGCTCTCACATTTTTAGCTTGCGGTAACTTATTATGCAAAAAGTAAATACTGTTAACACTGGAGTCTTCATGATTAGACCCGCCAGCCGTAAACATATTCTCGCCAGATCCAGATAAAGCCACAACTTGTCTATATCCTACTGGAACATTAGCTTCCCTATTCCATGTCTTACCCTTATCTAAAGAAGAATACAAATCTCCATTCCACGATGTCATGAGTATTTTATACCCATCATCAGAAACAGCTACATTATACCAATAATCAGCTCCAAGACTTGTGAGCTCTTCCCAAGTTTGCCCCTCATCCCTAGACACAACAGCATACCTTGCAGGAATACCTTCGATCGGTAACGGTTGAGCAATAACAATAGTCTTTCCATCCCTAGAAATACTAATATCAGAAACAGCTGAAAGTTCTGGCAATACCCTATATGTCCAGGTTTTCCCGTCATCAATAGAGACAAACATAACTTCTTCTCCCATGGCAATAAGTTTTTTGCCGCCATTTGTTACGAAAAGTGATCGGATTTTAGCAAAACGAAAATCTTTATTTAAAAACGTAATAAATTCCGGCTCTTCATTTGAAAGAGTGTTAGTTTTTACTTTATAAAAATATTCCCCATCTATCATATACAGATATTTACCATCTAGAGAAAGAGTGTAAGCTGTCTTGTAGGAATAATTATTAATGAAAGGGTAAGAGAAAATTTCCCAGTTTTGGCCACCGTCCAAAGAATAAGCTGAGTTTTCGTCATTAGTATTTGCAACCAGCAAAACTTCTCCGTCGTCGGATATAATAGGATAACCACTCGCTGGAAGTAAGACTTGCTCCCAACTTTCACCGCTATTTACTGAAATATACATATCCCCCTGTGTTGTCATGGCGATAATTTTTTCTCCACTCTTAGTGGTTTTTAAAATACTCCATTCGGTGCTCAAAGAGTTAGTTTTTTGCCAATCATTATATTTTAAAGAAAGCTTATAATCTTCTGTATAAGTTAGACCTTTTTCATTTTCAGCAAAAAATCTATAATGGTAAAATTTATTGCTTTCTAGATTTGTTGTGGTAATAGAAAAATCTCCTAAACTAAAATTCCCAGTTTCTTCTAAAAGATTATCGTATTCACAAGAAGTGTCAGGCATATCAGTAACACAATACTCAACTCCACGTCTTGTATGATCTGTATTTACAAAAGCAGAAAACGAAACACTTGATGAGCTATTAACAATGTTGGACCCTAAATCTATCTTAGGTATTCCTAATTCCCCATAAGAATAAATATATCCCTGCCTAAAACCAACAAAAACATTTTCCCCTTCTCCGTCAGAAGCGACAACTACTGGAAAACGTGTTATTGATGGCCCCATTAGGTTCTTCCAACTCTGACCAGCATTAGTGGATTTTTTTATTTCTCCATTCGTAAGGAAAATAACCTTTTCTCCACTGTTGGACGCTGCCAATCCTTGCACTTGATAGTTAGAATCAGATTCTTGCCAACTATTTCCACCATCAACAGTGTGTACAATAGGGACAAGGTTGGTTCCACCTATCATTATTTTTTGCCCGTCATTAGAAACTGCTAAATCTTTCCAATAACTACTACTACTCATCACAGATGTCCAACTCTCACCAAAATCAGAAGATCTAAAGAAGCTATATGTCCCAACAACATACATATCCTTTCCTGTTGAAGAGATACGGATATTTTTTGGATTTATAACATCCGTAACCTGAGTCCAGTCTTGACCAGCATTCATGGAAACATATACCCTAACGTAAGAGTCTGAGTTGTGGGCCACAGCACCTATAATATTTCCATCGTCCGATATATCAACATTATACCAAAAAGTAATCTCCTGAGGGGTTTCTAAAAAGTTCCACGTTTTTCCAAAATCAGAAGATTTTCCTATAAAATTTCTACCTGAGACTAAAATATATTTTCCATCAGAAGAGATTGCTGTATCCCACCATTGCTGATTTGAAAGTTTTTTAATCTCCCAACTATTTCCGCCATCTAAAGAGATATAAACATTTTCACCAAACTCCTCAATCGCAACCAAGGTTTGTCCATCATCGGAGACATCTATAGATTTCCAAACTCTTTCTCCGGCCCCAGTTTTAGCTGCCCAGACTTTATAGTCTACGTATGTAAAAAGGTTTTCAGAGTAAGCTTTGTTCCCTTCTGAATCCTCAACAAAAAGTCTATAACGATAATATTCTTTTGGTAATAAATCAGAAACTGTAAGAGAAAAACTTCCAAAAGAAAAGTCCCCTTCTTCAACAAAAGTTTGATCGTAAACACACTCCTCTAAACTAGAGGTAGTTAAACAATACTCAACACCCTTCTTTTTATATGGAGAATTGGCTTCCCCTGAAAATAAAACTTTACCCTTTCCTATAACATAATCATTTTCTTTTGAAACACGCATAGGCGCTGCCTCTCCAAAATAAAGATATCCATCATTTTTTAAAGCTAAAGCTTTTGAGGTGTTTTGATAAGGGATTACTGTTTTCCAATAAACCCCATAACTGGTAGCTGTTCCTGGTTGTAAAAACCAGGTCAACCCATCATCAAGAGAAACCTTAAGTCCACCCTGGAAACCAAAGAGTCTGCTGCCATCTTTAGAATATCTAAGCTGAAAATCTCCACTCGTATTATACGGTCCCATTTCTTGCCATGTTTCACCAAAATTAGTGGAGACGTAAAAATATCCTTCCTCTGCAACTGCTAAAATTTTAAAACTATCACTAGAAGTGTTTACAAATTTCCAACCCTTCACCCCAAGACCTTCTTGCTTATTCCAAGTAGCCCCAAAATCTGAAGAGGTATAGATGTAATCGTTGTAACCAATAACCACAATCCTAGAACCGTCCTGAGAAGATGAAACGTAATTCCAGTTTTTACTTCCCAAAAAATTAACTGTCTGCCAAGTTTCTCCATCGTCAACGGATGTATATAAAAATTCATTATCGTAATGAACAGCAATTATCTTACTCCCGTCAGGAACATAATAAACTTGTTTCCAGTATTCATAACCAGTTTTTGGAGCCCTTTCCAACCAAGTTATTCCGCCATTAGTAGACGTATATATTTTATTATTGTTTGTCGCAACCAACTTTGTCCCGTCTGAACTAATGCTTATATCTGCCCAAAAACTAGAACCAGAAGATGTGGCCGTTACCCAAGTTTGTCCGCCGTCAGAAGATATGACTATATAACTATCAAAACCAGCAGTTGCAATTTTAGAACCATCCTCTGATACGGCAACAACACTTTTCCCTTCGGATAAAGAGTTACTTTTTTGCCAATCATATTCTTGCGCCTCTACTTGCATTAAAAAAGATGTTGTTAAAAACAATATAGCTAAAAATACTTTAATAATTTTTTGAATACTATTTTTCATAAAATATTTATTTAATAATTTTTATTTTTTATAAGATGGGATGGGTGTACAAACAGAAAATGCCAAAACCGTAATAATACGGTTTTAGCACCCATGTAAATATTATAAACGACATTTTATAAAAGACAATATTTTTGTAAAGGACAAGTTGGGGATAACTTCTTTGTTAAGTTTGTTAAAGATAAACTTTTAATTTTTATTTTTTTATATATACTTATATTTGTAAACACAGTATGAATTATTATAAGAGTATTATCTATATTTCGCTTTTAGCTCTCACAGTCAGTGTGGGAGTTACTTTTGCTCAGACTACCACCTCTTCTTCCTCAGCGATAGAAATTCCAGAATCAGTGGAAGTTTCTTTACCTATGGAAAAGGGAGAATTTCTCCTATATTATGGATTAACTGAAAACGAAGCTGTAAATATAGAGATTGGCACTTTAAGAAAGGATTTTATTCAAAAAATGGAAGAATTAAAGACCGAATATCAAAAAAGCTTTGAAAAAGCTACCCAAAATGAAAATCTTGTACTCCCCTCCTCTACCCAGGTCAAGGAAGTAGAGACAAAGACAGAGACAGAAAAACCAGTCGCTACAAGATCAGAAGTTTCAAAAAAAGCTGTAGATACAAAACCAGTTCAAAGTAAAACTACTACCGCAAAAGTAACTCTTATTGATAAAAAAGAAATATTAATGGCTCCGATTTTAAATATAACCAACAACAAAACTCCTTACACAGAAAATAGTTCTTGGTTTCAAAAAATAAAATCCTTATTTAAATGGTAAAAATTATAAAAAATAAAACTCTCAGATTTCTGAGAGTTTTATTTTTGACTATATTTTAAAAGGTTTTTTGTCGGAGTGCAGGGATTCGAACCCTGAGTCGCTGGTACCCAAAACCAGAATGTTAGCCGTTACACCACACTCCGTTATTTAATTTTATCTATCAGAATCTAGTGTTTAGCGACCAGTCGCTGACTAGCTTATTTGCAAAACCAGCCCATGTTAGTCGTTACACCACACTCCGAATAGATTCTATTTTAGCACAGATTTAATTCTTCTTCAATTAATTTTTAACTCTAAATATTAAAGAATAAATTCTTCATAAAGTTTTATTTTTGCCTGTTTAGTAATAGGATTCAAAAAGACAATTAAAGCCATGACTTTTATAGAAACATCACTTTCATTAATTTTATTAAAGAACAAATAAACTTTTATGGCTTTTAAAATTCTTTGTCTCTTAGATTTAGTTAAATTGTTCTCTGGAGAATAAGTAAAATCATTAATTTGTTTAAAATCATTCACTTTTTTTGTTTTTACTTCTATAAAAAATAAATTTTTGAGTTTCACGTGTAAAGAATTATCTCTTTTAGAGCCATTTTGAATAGCTATAATATCAATTTCTCCACCTTTCACGTGAAAATTCTTTTCAATAATAGAAAAGGCTTTATTTTTCAAATATTTCACAGCAATATCTTCTCCCAGTTTCCCTATTTCATTATGTAAAGCCATATTTATAAAAATATTTTATCATAAGTTTCACATGAAATTTTCATGTGAAATGAGTAAAAAGATCCACATATTTTTAATAAGCTTAAAAAGTATTATTTATAATAAAAAAAGAAGCTTCCGTTTCTTGTGAAATACAGAAAACTTTAAAACTTCACAAAAATGTAAGAATATTGTTTTTTGTTTCATGTGAAACAAAAAACAATAAAACAGACCTAAAATAAGAGGAAAAATAAGAGAATAAAAAATAAAGCTTAATTTTAAAGGACATTTTCTAATTTATTATCTTGTCTTTTATTAAATGTCTTTTATTAAATGTCTTTTAAAAGTGTCCTTTATACACATATACACGGAATTTTCCACTGTATTTCATAAAAGACAAAGATTTTTATTTTTTGTCTTTTATAAAAACTCCTAATAAATAATATAAACTATTTAACTATTTATATGTGATAATATTTGATATATGAAGAAAGAGTTAAAATCTTCAAATAAAAAAGAAATTGTTCTAAATCCAGAATGGAAGCTGATTTTAAAAGATTTTTTCGAGACTGAAGATTGGAAAAATTTAACCAACTTTGTTAGAAAGGAGTATTTAAATAAAAAACAAGAAGTTTATCCTGATCCCAAAAATCTTTTTAAAGCTTTTGATTTAACTCCGTTCTCAAAAGTAAAAGTCATAATTTTAGGGCAAGATCCATATCACGATAAAGGACAAGCGCATGGACTTTGTTTTTCTGTTCCTGAAAATATTAATCTGCCGCCATCTTTAAAAAATATTTATAAAGAAATAGAAAAAGATTTAAATATCAAAAAAGATTATGCAAAAGGGGATTTAGAAAATTGGGCAAAAGAAGGGGTTTTTCTTTTAAATAGTATTTTAACTGTTATTGCGCACAATCCAGCGTCTCACAGGAATAAAGGATGGGAAAAATTCACTGATTATGTAATAAAAACATTGTCTGATAAGGGGCAAAATCTTGTCTTTTTGTTATGGGGAAATTATGCACGAAGTAAAAAATGTCTTATAGACTCTAAAAGACATTTAATTTTAGAGTCTGTGCATCCGTCACCATTTTCTGCTAATAATGGATTTTTTGGATCTAAACATTTTTCTAAAACTAATAAATATTTAAAAGATCATAATATTGAAGAAATAAATTGGTAGTTTTTTAATATATTTAATATTGTTTCACATGAAATTTAAAGTTATAAACAGGGGAGTATTTTATAAAAATAATTTTTATGATATATTATTCACAAGTCGCCTTCGTCATAGGTTGGGGCGCACTGAATGCGGTGTTGGTTTAGTGGTAGAACACGTCCTTGCCAAGGATGAGACAGGAGTTCGATTCTCCTACGCCGCACAAAATAAATTAGTAATTATGATTTCTTCTTTTAATTTCAATGCGATATTGGTCTAATGGTATGACGCAAGCTTCCCAAGCTTGAAACAAGAGTTCGATTCTCTTATGTCGCACATAGTTAAGAGTTTATTGCTATTTTTTTAATTTTTATTATAATTATTATCTCTTTCCCAAATGATTACAGATTTTATTTTTTAAAACCTGAGGAAAGTCGGAACACACACCTCTTCTTTGAAAGTTAAAAAGGTAGCGGGTAACGCCCGTCCATCGCGAGATGAGAGTTGCGAACAGTGACGAACCTATTTGTTTAGGGTGAAACGGCTAAATACTTACCTGTGTGCAAGGTCGTGTGCAAATTTTGTTCACCATAGGTGACTACAAAATTTAGTACCTCGACGTAACGAAGTGAAGGCGGGCCCGCTTTCGCTAAAGCTACAGCGAGATGCTCAATTTTGCGACACCTGTGGTGGGCAAAATATGGCAAGTGCCGCTAGAAATTGTAAGTAATTACAATTCAAGATAAATAATCATATAAACAGAATTCCGCTTATGTGAAAGAGATATGAAAAATCATTCGGTAGTGCGAGTGGTTTTTCTTTTTATTTTTATTTTTACAAACGACAACTTATCCACACTTTTGTCCTTTATAGGTTTGTCTTTTAAGAAATGTCGTTTATAATATAAGTATATAAGTAAGGGTGCTTAGAGCTTTTTGCTCT
>CAZNZP010000026.1:0-8386 GCA_964577625.1 uncultured Candidatus Saccharibacteria bacterium | reverse complement strand
CTACCAATGCTGCTCAACTTGAAAAATTAAAAGAAAATAATAAGATAGTAGCTAATGTTTTAGATCACAGAGAACTTTCTAAACTTCTTTCTACTTATATAGACACATTACCAAATTATGTAGAAGAAGATGGGAGAATTCGTTCCACTTTTGTCCAATCAGGCACTTCCACTGGAAGATTTTCTTCAGAAAACCCTAATCTTCAAAATCTTCCAGTCAAAAGTGAGGAAGGTCTTAATGTGCGTAAAGCTTTTATAGCTCCTAAGGGATTTAAATTTTTATCCGTAGACTATTCTCAAATTGATTTACGAAGTGTGGCTATTTTGTCTAAAGATCCTGAGCTTTTAGAAATCTTTAAAAAAGGGACAGACGTGCATGCGGGAGTAGCGGCCAAAGTTTTTGATATTCCAGAAAGTGAAGTGAATAGCGATATGCGCCGCAAAGCTAAAACTATTAACTTCGGTATTCTTTACGGGATGGGGGTGACAGCTCTTAAAGACTCTATGGGGGTGGATAGAAAAGAAGCGCAAGACTTTTATGATGATTATAAAAAAACTTTCCATATAATGATGGATTATTTAGAGAGAGTAAAATTGGACGCTAAAAGAGATGGGTATACAGAGACTTTATTTAAAAGAAGAAGAGGTATTCCATTACTTAGCTCCAAACTTCCTTTCTTAAAGGCTCAAGGAGAAAGAATTGCTATCAACGCTCCAGTACAAGGGACTACTGCTGATATTTTGAAATTAGCTATGATAGATGTAGATGAGTATATAGAAAAGAATAAATTAGAAAAAGACGTAAAGATTTTACTTCAAATTCACGATGAACTTCTTTTAGAAGTGCGAGAAGATTTAGTGGAGAGAGTCGCGGAAGATTTAAAAGATATTATGGAGAGTGTTTTAGAGAGAAGATTGGAAAATAAAGAGTGGCAAAATATTATGTTAGAAGATACGGCTGTTAAAGAAGTTTCTCTCAAAGTTGATAGTGAAATAGGGGATAATCTTTTTGAAGTAAAATAAAATATGCTTTATATTATTTTTGGTACCAGTTTTAAGAAAAGGGAAATCTCACGAGAGAAAATCCGTAAAACTTTAAAAGCTAGAAAGATAAATTATGAGGAACTTTTAGAAGTTCCTAAAATTAGTAAAGAAAATTTTACCCTTCTAGCAAATTATTATGGAGGAGCTTCTCTTTTTGGTGAGAAGGTTTTGATAAATGCAGAAGATCTTTTGACCAAAGAGGAATCCAGAGAGTATATTTATAAACATTTAGAAGAAATGAAAGAGAGTGAAAATATTTTTGTTTTAGATGAGCCTTTTGCGGTCGTGGCTACCTTTCAAAAATTAGAAAGAGATTTAGAAAAGTTAGAAATAAAAGAAAATCTTTTTGATTGTCGAGAGACAATAGTACAGAGAGATGTGGAACCATTTTTCTTGTGTGAACTTATAGAAAAGAGAGACAAAAAAGCTGCTTGGCAGGAATGGAAAAAATTATATTTAGAATGGGAAGATTCGGAAGCGCAGGCGATACACGGAGCGCTTTGGTGGAAATGGAAAATGATGTGGTCAGCATATTTGGATGGAGATAGAAATAATTTTTTTAGATTATATCGTCTATCTTCTAAAGAGTTAAAATATTCTAAAAAAGAATTAGAGGAATTTGGGAAAGAGATTTCTCTTATGGCTATGAAAGCTAACAACGGGGAGCTAGATCTCATGAGAAGTCTTGAAAAATTCATACTTAAGATATAAATTAACAGACCCATTTTGACCTTGACAAAAGTCTAATTAGGGTGTATACTTATATTCGTAGGTGGGTTTATAAGAATTATTAAGAATAGTAAAATTATGAAAAAAGCTTTATTTACAATGTTTATTTTAGCATTCGCAGTAGTTGGAGCTTTATCTATTGATAAAGTTGAAACTGCTGAAGCTGGATATTGTTATACAAGTGGTAGCATGATCAATAGTTGTTATGGTAATTATGGCGGCTATGGATATAATACCGGATATGGTTATGGTAATTACGGCTATACTGGCTATGGTTACGGAAATAACTACGGTAATTACGGCTACAACTCATACTATCCTTCCTATTCATCATACGGTTCTTATTATCCTTCAACCTCATACTATTCTTCATATCCAAGTTATGGAGGCGGTTACTACGGTAACAGTTACTCTCCTTACTATGGCGGATACTCTGGAAATAGTTACGGTTATGGATATGGAAACTATGGTTATGGATACGGAAACTACGGATATAATCCTGGTGGATGGTATGGAGGTATCACTCTTAGCTGGTAATGCTTAAATACTAAAACAAAATCACTCTCACAGCGAGAGTGATTTTGTTTTATTTCTAGACTTTTCTCCTATAATTTGATATTATTATATAACAATTTTGCCCCTATAGCTCAGTCGGTAGAGCAGCTGCCTTTTAAGCAGAAGGTCGTAGGTTCGATTCCTACTGGGGGCACAAAAATAACGATAAAAATCTGAAAGATTTTTGAATATGTTTTTGGCTTTCAGTAGGAATCGAACTGAGTCGTCTACGAAGTCACGAACGAAGTGAGTGAGACGACGAAGCGGGGTCGCGAAATAATGAGCGTAGCGAATATATTTGGTGACCGATTCCTACTGGGGGCACAAAGAATTCTCACATGCTATAATTTAGACATAAATAAATCATGTCTACTTTTTGGAAAATTTTTATAGGGTTTTGGATCATTTGGCTTATTTGGTATTGGACAGGTGGTCCACAAAGGACAACCAAAATCAAACCTTATGTAAAATATGATTACGATACTACTCGGATTCATAGATCTGAAACTGACCTAGAAACAGGAGCTAGAGAAATGCTACCAAAAGAGCCAGAAATTAATTCTGGAATGCAGACTATTGAAAACAATTTAGCTAACCCCATATTTACTCAACCAGCTTATTAATTATTTCTGACAATTTTTACAAAAGACAGTGGTGCGTCCAGCAATAACATTTTTCTCCAAAACATTTTTACAAAGCATGCATTTTTGTCCAGCTTTCCCATAGACTTTATGCAACCTTGCATAATTGCCACGACCTCCATCAGCTAAAAGATAATTATTTACAGATGATCCTCCACACTCTACTGCTAAAGCTAAAATTTTTTTTATATTTTTATAGAGTAAAGAAACCTCATTGTCAGTTAAAGTTTTTGAAATTCTGTCTGGTAAAATTTTTGAAGCGAAACAAATTTCATCAGCATAAATATTTCCACAACCTGTCACCACACTTTGCTCCAATAGTACAGCTTTCAAATTTTTATTTTTCTTTTTAATTTCACTTTCAAAATAGGGGAGAGTAAATTCTTTCTGAAATGGATCAAGTCCTATATTTTTAAAATGTCCTTTCTCTCTAGCTTCTAAAATATTCTTATAATGAAGCACATAACCAAACATTCTTACATCGTTGTAAAACAATTTCCCAGTGTTTAATTCAAAAATTAAACAGGTGTGTTTATTTGGTAAATCGCTCAGATAACTTTCAGTGATAGGATGTCCACCCAAGGTTTTATTTTGTTTTTTGTCTACAAAGACCAACTGTCCAGTCATTTTTAAATGCACTATTAGTACACTCTTATCATCCAGTTCAAAAATCAGATTTTTTGCAATCCTTTGAATATTTTTTATTTTTCTATTTTTTAGAGAATCTATGAATTGTTTAGTTTTGGTTTTGGAAGCAATTCTTTTTGTACCATTTCCAGCAATAATTTTTGGTTTTAAGATTTCAACTGAAAGAATTTTGCTTCCTATAATTTTTTTTATCAAACCAAGACGTATAGATTCTACTTCTGGTAGCTCTGGCATATTATCTTAAGTCTTTTAATATTTCTTTAATAATTTCACTAGCTTCTAAATTGTTGAAAGCGTGTGGATTATTTTGTTTGATTTCTTTTAGAATGTTATTCACATCTTTTTCATTGTAGCCTAGAGAGATGAGAGCGAGTTTAGCGTCATTTTCTTCAGACATGTCTTTATCCACTTTTTCCATTTTTACAAAATGAGAAAGTTTTCCTTTTAATTCAATAATAATCTTTTCACAGCTTCTTTTTCCGAGTCCTGGTATTCCAGAAAGAAGGGAAGCGTCTCCATTTTCCACAGCCAAAGCTATGTTATTCACATTGGAGACAGAGAGTATATTAAGAGCAGAACGAGGACCAATACCAGAAACAGTAATGAGTTTTTCAAACATTTGCAACTCTTCTTTTTCCACAAAGCCATATAAATCTATCGCATCATCTTTGACTACAGTGTAAATAAAAAATTCCAACTCTTCTCCTTCATTTTTTGAAAGCAAAATATTTACAGTAGAAAAAATTTTATAACCAACTCCCGAAGAAGTTAATAGTGTTAAAGATTTTTCATTTATTTCTTTTATTGTACCGATTAAATAACCAATCATAAATATATGTCAATTCTAACATTTTTAGAAAAAAGTGTATAATATTATTATTAAACAATAAAAATTATGCATTATTTTATAGAAGCTATTACAACTAAATATTTTGACTTCAAGTCTCGTGCTAGAAGGACAGAATTTTGGTTTTTTGTTTTATTTAACTTTTTTATTAATTCTTTTTTTCTATTCGCAATACTTTTAGCTTACAGGTTTAATTGTATGTTTTTGATGGGGGTGCTCGCTGGTCTTTTTATGCTTTGGTATTTGTTTATGGTTATTCCAAGTTTTGCGGTAGCTATTCGTAGATTACATGATGCTGGGTTTAGTGCTTGGTGGATTTTGATTAGCTTTATTCCATTTTTTGGAGGTATTACACTTTTAGTATTTTATCTTTTAGATAGCCAAAAAGGATTAAATAGGTGGGGCATGAATCCAAAAGGTATTAGTTAATTTAAGAAAAATAAAACTCCCCAAAGGGAGTTTTATTTTTAAGGATTTATTTATTCTTCATCATGTGTATGACCACGATCGTCATAACCTTTAATATTTTCTGAGCTAGTCTTTCCGCAGACACAAGTTCCATTTTCGCAAATACAAACTTCTTCTAAATTTTCACAGCAAGGACAGCATCTTTTCACTGCAAAGTAATAAACAATAGCTCCAAAGATATTTGTAAACCAAAGAACTAAAATCCAAACTGGCTTATAGTCTATATCATGTCTAATTGCATGAACGACCATCCAAATCCAGAAAGCCAATAAAGCAAGAGCAAAAAGGGCAAAGACCAATCCTAGTCCAGCAAATGCTGCTGCGAAAGCTGGAAAGTTTCTTCCTAATTGATTTTCTAATTTGTTTATTTTCCAATCAAGCATTGAGTCTTGGTTGAATTTGTTTCCATATCCATTTCTCATACCCCAATTCATTTCATCCATAAAAGGAGCTGAAATAGGCATAGGATTGTCCATAATAATTTCTTGAGCATTTACCACAGAAAGTCCTCCAAAGAGAATCGCGGCAATAACTGCTAAAACACTAATTTTTGATAATATTTTTTTCATAATATTTTTGTTTGTAATTTTGATTAATATGACTATATTATAAACCAAAAAATGAATTAATATATCTTGACAAGCTTTCATTTTGGCATGACTTTATTTTTTCATTAAAATGTAGTATTATATACACTAATTTAGAATATAAATATAAAGAATTATTAAAAATTATGGCAATAACCAAAACAGCAAAAAGAGCTATTCGTTCTGCAGCAAATAGAAAAGTTGTGAATGATAGTAGAAAAAAAGAAATGAAGGCTACAGTAAAATCTACTAAAGCCCTTATTTCTCAAAAAGATGCAAAGGGTGCTGAGAAGAATCTTCCTGCAACTTTTGCTGCTTTAGATAAAGCTGCAAAGAGAGGGATTATTAAGAAAGGTACAGCTGACAGAAAGAAATCTAGACTCGCAAAAGCAGTAGCAAAAATATAAGGTATGCACCCTCCCTCAGTTGAGGGAGGGTTTTGCTCTCGTAGTTCAATGGATAGAATATGGGTTTGCGGTACCCACGATCTAGGTTCGATTCCTAGCGAGAGCACAAAATTATTTATCCCAAATTCTGTAAGCTAAAATCGCGAAGGCGATAGTGACATTAAGAGATTCTTTTAAGCCGAGCATTGGTATTTCTGTAATCTTATTTGAAAGATTTAAAACTTCTTTTTGTATTCCATCTGTTTCACTACCAATAATCACAGCCACATTTTCTTTTTCTAAATTTAAATTTTTATAGTCAATAGATTTTTCATCTTGTTCCAAAGCTACGATTTCAAAATTTTTCTCTTTTAATTCTTTTATTACCTCCAAAATATCCTCTTTATATTCCCAAGCTATTTCATCTTCAGCACCGAGAGAGGTTTTTATAAAATCTTTTCTCTTTCTATTTTGATTTTCAAATTTCTTTCCAGTTTCAAAAGGGGTAGGGGTGATACCACAAAGGAAAATTTTATTTATTCCAATTCCAGAACTGGTCCTAAAAATAGAACCTACATTTAAAGCGGAACGTATATTGTCTAAAATCACGACTTTCATAAGACTTTGATTTTAATATAGATTTACAAAAATTAAAAGCGGATACGCTCCGCTTTTAATTTGTTTAGTTTGCATTTTCTGCTGATTCTTTTTCTTTTTTCTCTTCTTCATCCCACTCTTTGACTTCTTCTCTCACTTTATCTTTAAAATCATCTTTTTTCTCCTCAATTTTTTCTTCGATATTTTCTTTAATCTCTACAGCTTTTTCTTTCACGTCTTCGATTTTTTCAGAAACGTTTTCCTTGATTTGTTCCGCTTTTTCTTTTATGTCCTCAACTTTCTCTTGAACATCTTCTTTAATATCTTCAATTTTGTCACCCATTTTTTCTGAAGCTTTTTTTGCTTCTTTTTTGGTTTTCTTAAAAAACTTTTTGATTTTAGCGATAAAACTCATATATTTTCATTATTATTCTTATTAATAAGATTTCTTTAATAGGTCTAAAGTATAGCATTTTGGGGCTAATTATGCTATATTTATCCCATTGGAAGTGTGGCCGAGTGGTTGAAGGCACCGGTCTTGAAAACCGGCAAGGGGCAACTCTTCGTGAGTTCGAATCTCACCACTTCCGCAAAGAAATTTTAGAAAACAGGATTTATCTCCTGTTTTTCTTTAAATACTTCCAAAGTAAAACAATAGCTACAATTGCGAGAATTATGAGAACTATATTTTTGTACTCGTCTACCAACAATACTACCTTTTTCCAATTTTCTCCGAGAAGTGCTCCAGCAAAAATTAAAAGAGTATTCCAAATAAGAGAACCGAATGTGGTGTAAATAGTAAATTTAAAAAAATTCATTTTTACCATTCCAGCCGGAATAGAAATGAGACTTCTTATAATTGGTACACATCTTCCAAAGAATACTGCTACACCTTCCCATTTTTCAAAAAATTTTACCGTCTTATCCAACTCATTCTTTTTAAAACCCAACCTTTTTATCCATTTTTTTTCAAGCCAAATTTCTAATTTTTCTACATTTAAAAGCCGACCAACAAAATAAAGCATAAAAGCTCCAAGTACTGATCCTAATGTGGCAAAAACTATTAATCCTAGAACAGTGACTTTAGAACTTTCTAAAGTGGTAGCAAAACCTCCAAAAGGTAAAATTATTTCAGAAGGAATAGGTGGAAAAATATTTTCTATAAAAATTAAAAAAAGCATTCCCCAATAGCCAAACTGATTCATTATATTCGTAATAAATATTTCCATAAAGTTATTTATATTCTAACAGAAAAAAGGTATAATAATCCAGATATTTATGATAGACGCATTTCTTCAAGGAATAGTTGCCTTTTTATCCTCTTACAAATATTTATTTTTACTTGTGGCTGCTTTATTGGAGGGGAGAGTTCTTGGTGTTTTGGCTGGTTTTTTAATAAGCACCAAAGAGTTAGCTTTTTGGCCAACTTATTTAATTTTGGTTTTCGGAAATTTGGTTCCAGATGCTTTGTATTATTTTTTGGGTAAATTCGGATCAAATTTAAAGTTTGTAAAGAGATACAGTCAAAAAATTCAAACTTTAGAAAAATTTTGGCATAAATATTCTGGTAAGATGATTATTTTTGGAAAGATTACTATGGTTTTTATAGTGCCAATTTTAATTTTATCTGGACTTGTAAAATACCCACTCAAAAAGGTTTTAAAATATTCTGTAATTACAGATTTGATTTTTATTTTAGGATTATTAGGTATAGGGTATTTCTTTGGAAATATTTTTGAAGACAATTCCAAATACTTTTTCTTCATTATGGCTACTTTGGTTTTGGTTTCACTTTTTGTCTTTTTTGTATTAAAATACTTCAATAGAAAGAGGGGTGAGAAAATTAAGCTTTCTAAAGATAAAGAATAAATATATGAATGAACAA
>CAZNZP010000025.1:0-8610 GCA_964577625.1 uncultured Candidatus Saccharibacteria bacterium | reverse complement strand
CTCCTTTTTTGAAGGAAGAAAAAATTACCTTTAGCCCTAGAGCTAAATACTTAAACAGCAGCGCGAATAACAATAACGTTATTCCGAACCTCACTGTGGTTCTAAATAGGCTTTGCAAAGCTACGGACATATTGCCCATAAAACCTTGCGTAATTTGTGCCATATTCATGAATGAATCTGACACCCATCCTAGTATAGATGGACCCAACCACAAGAAGGCCGCAAATATGAGGATGGGACCCCATATGGACTTTTTTTCTTTCTTTTTTTCTTCGGCCATATCAAATTTGTTTTAAAAGTTAGACAATACTTTATTGTTCAATATTAAAAACCTCCGAGAAAAAAAGAGGATTAACAAAGAACTTTAACACTGTATATAGTATACACAAATACAGATTTTTGTCAAGTAGCAAAAGTCCTTATTTTAAAGGGCATATTTGTTATCTTTTAATATTTTGGAACACAAACTCCAGAAGCAAAAGAGCTATCTGTCTTTAATATAAAACACTCATAACCACTTAAACAG
The DNA here is from genome assembly GCA_964577625.1 of uncultured Candidatus Saccharibacteria bacterium. Classification (GTDB taxonomy): domain Bacteria; phylum Patescibacteriota; class Minisyncoccia; order Phycocordibacterales; family UBA5272; genus UBA5272. The sequence continues at coordinate 8,084 of CAZNZP010000025.1, read as the reverse complement.
CTATTTGTTGAACAAGTTAGACATTTTTTACTTAAAGTGTTTTGAAGAGCTTTATAAGTCTGATCATTTTCTTTTATTATACCGTCAGGATTTATACCATTCATAGACTGAAAAGCTTTAACAAGAGATGCGTATTCTTGAGTATACACACTCCCACTAAGACTAGACATACCTATCGGAATACAGTTGAATTTTTGCAATTGCTGAAATAGGGCTTGTCCAGCAAAACTGTCCGGAAAGTTTCTATTTGGAACATATTCTGTAACTTTTGCTCCAGAAATTTTTCTACATTTACCAGACTTTCCTATATCAACCAATTTATAATTGTCATCAAAACACTCTAATCCGCTCGCACACTCTCCAATCTCTTTACCGACACAACTCTCCCCTTCTTGTTTTAAAAAGTCTGTACTTTGATTAGGATTTTGAGTAGAAGAAGCATTTGATTGTCCTGTTCCTATATTTTGAGAACCAGACCCTCCGACAATATTAACTTTTTTAATGGTGACAGGTGTCGCATTTAAATTCAACAACCCTTGAGCAAATCTCACGATACCCCACACAGAAACCATCACAAAAAGAGCGATGAGCCCCCAGAGCATAAATTGTTTCCCTTTTGCAATTTGGGACATTTCTCCTTTGTTTGAAAGTCTGCCATAAATAAAAACTATTAACCCATAAAAAAAGAATAGGAATGCTGCTGTAATTAACATTGTAGCACCTGAGGCTAAAACATTGGTTGTCAAATTATCAGAAAGCTCTCTAAAATTTGCCGCCTGAAATTGAGCAAAAACAAAACCAACACTACTCAAAAAAAATACAAGATATAGAGAAAAAAGTTTTTTATTAAAATTCATAGGAAGGTTTTTGGGTTAAAAGTTTCAAATTATTATTTTGCATTTTTATATTTTGTCCCATTGGAGCAAATTGGACTGGTCTAATTTGAATATCAGAACCTTTAACATCCAACATCTCTTGCGCTAGACGAATTATCCCCCACACAGAAACCATCACAAAAAGAGCGATGAGCCCCCAGAGCATAAATTGTTTTCCATCTTCTATCTTTTTTAAATCACCCTTACCAGAAACTCTTCCTAATATAAAGACCACTATTCCATAAAAGAAAAAGAGGAAAGCCGCTGTCATTAATAGGGTTACAGCTGAAGTCAAAACATTATTTGTCACATTGTCTGTGGCTTGCTTAATCTTAAAAGTAGCATCTTGAGCCAGTGAGAAGTTAAAATTTAAAAAGAAAACAAAGAGGCTGGTATATAAGATTTTGAAAATATTTTTCATTTTATTTTTTGTCATAATTTTGTTCTATTATTATCTTCTACATCCAGTTGTTTCTGTAGACATGATTACTGCTCTAGTTGAAGGTCCGACTATTGCATCTTCTTTAAGATAATTTGCATTTTGGAAATTAATAACAGCTTCTTTTGTACGAGGGCCAAAAATATTGTCTTCATTGCTACTTGTGCGAGAGTCATAACAACCGCTATCATTTAAAACTGCTTGTAATTGCCCGACTTCAGGACCTCTAGAACCAAAAGCTAAATCAGGCCAGTTTGTAGCAAATGCATATGTTGATGGAGGGGTGTCTTTTAAATATCTATAAAGAATAACTGCTTTAGTAGAAGGTCCGACAACACCATCTGCGACAAGCTTATTTCTTGTCTGAAAAGCTTTGACAGCAGTGACTGTATTAGCTCCATACCTTCCATCCACAACCAAATTAGCCCCCATTTCTGTATTTAAAAAATTTTGAAGTTCAGCAACATATTTATATGTACCAGTTCCAGAACTAAATTGTGAAGGCCACAGAGTCACACTTTCCGTACTGTAATCTCCATTTATTTCAGTGTCTCCCAGTTTACCCGTAGCACCACCTCCCCAATCACCAGCTGGATCAGACCCTGTACCAGCAAGAGTGTTAGAGCTTGCCTGACAATTTCCATCAACACAAATTTTAGGAAGATTAATATTGTTGTCTTTAGGAATGCCTAATATATCCTGAAATAGGCTAATTATCCCCCAGAGAGAAACTAAGACAAAAAGAGCAATCACCCCCCACATCATACTTTTTTTATCGTCGGCTAAAGTTTTATCATTAGCCCCTTTATTTCTATCAAAAACAAATTTAACAAGACCAGCTAAGAAAACTACTAATGCTGCCCCACTTAAGACTAGTACAAGGTTCTGTAAAATATTATCATTAAAACCTTTAATAACCCCTCCAACTTCTGCAAAATTTGGAAGTTTTGTGCGGGTAGAAGTTTGAGCAAAAGAAATACCTGTAAATAAAAGAAAGGTGGATAAGGATGTAAAAATTAAACCAAACGATTTAAAAAAGTTTTTTCTAGACATAATTTTGTATTATATATAAAATTATATCACAGAAAACTGCTCAAAATAGAGCCTCTATTCCCCTGTAACATCTTCTTCTGTGGTCTGAGTTCCTGAACTGATTCTTTCTGCGGCTTGGTTGAGAGTATTTAGTGCGACAGTTATCACTCCAGATGCAGCTGCGGCCACTACGATACCAATTACTACTCTCATGGCAAACTTTTTTGCTTCAACTAATTTTTGTGGATTACCTCTAGCTTTTACAAAAAGAAATCCTGCCCAAACAGTAAATAAGACTAGAGCTGGAGCTACAACATAATTAATTAAAACTTGAATAATTTTCAAAATCAAAGACCCTATAGTTTCTCTTGGAAAAAAATTTGTATACTCTCCATCTGCTCCAGTAGTTGGAGTCGGGATTTCTTGAGCGTAAGCTTGTTGAAAGAAAGAAAAATCATTTTGGGCTAAAATTTGTCTCAAAAAATTTAAGAGTTGTGAATCAAAACCAGTAGCTGCCAAAATACCTAAAACTAAAGCTATCACTCCGACTATGAGCAATATCGCTATCACAGCATTCTTCAAATACTTTTTCCATTTATTTAAATATTCGGGACTTTTTCCATAGTAGACATACCCCAATCCACCTATTACAAGCATGACAAACAAGACAATAATTATAATATAAAGAGACACCCGTCCCAACTTCTTAATTAAAGTAACTAAATCCTTTGGTGAACACTGCTCTTCTTTTTTATCAGAATAAGGATCACAAGTCATAAGCCCTTTCTTAGAATCACTTAAACCTTCAATACTTTGCACAGCTTGCCCACCAAAAGTTTGGCTATTACTTTGAGCAGCTACTTCTTTGCCAAAAAGAGAGAAAGAAAAAATAAAAATAAAAATTACAGGAAGGATTTTAAATAAAATATTTTTTTTCATAAATTTTGTTAATTCTTTAATTAATTCTGATTATCGTATACAGCTTGTAAATTTTCTGAGAAAATCTCACTAGCTTCGACTGTACTCTTTTCTCCATTATATACCTGTCTAATAGCCTCCCTCATTAAACCTTCTAAATTATTTCTATGTAAATCATAGAAAGACTTACTAATCAAAACACTGTTTCCAAATATTTCTGCTCCCTGATCTCCAGAGGAAATACTTTGTGCAATGTTATTTTTTAAAGCAGAAAATCCTCCTGTAACCCCCACCAAACTTTGACTAAATGGTCCTGTAGCTAAAGATACCATCACTGTGTAAGCCAAATCTGGTGAAGGGCTGGTTTTCAACATAAAAATAGTGTAGAGTTTTCCAAAAGTAGCAGAAACCTGAGATCCTTCAATTTGAGGTAAATAAGTGTAATCAAAATAAAGTTTCTGGTTAGCTGACTTAATGTATCCAGCCTCACTAGCATAACCAATATAAAAAGCTAAATTCCCGGCAATAAATTGAGATAACGCATCTCCCGAACGAGCATTCCAGTTGTATGTAGACTTTTGGCTATCGGCAAAATCTTTACTAAAAGATAAAGCTGAATTTAAAGGAGAAACTCCGGTGTTTGGATTTAATTCGTCTACGTTTACAAAGTATCTAGGAAGATAGTTACCATTATTGTCAGGCATATACTCTTTTGAAACTATAGTTCCCCCTTGTTGGAGTATCATAGACAAAATAACATTTGAAATATTTGGAATATTATCATAGGTACCAAAAGCTATGGTAGACATAATTATATTTCCATTCTCAATTTTTGTAATTTTATCTTCATAACGATAAAGATCTCCCCAAGTTTTTGGTGGTTCATAAAATCCATTACTAGATAAAATATCTCTATTATAATAGAGTACCAATGGATCGACTGAAACTGGTAAGGCTAAAAAACCTACCGGCATTTCAATGAGTGGTGCAGCAATATCAGCAAACATATTTCTAAAATTCGATTCGGAAATAGTCATAGGAGAAACATGATAAATTCTATTTGAATTAGCAAAAGCAATATCAGATGGAGCGATAATCAAATCTGGTGCATACCCGTCAGCTAAAGCTTTGATTAATCTTTGATTAAATTCTGCGTAAGGAATTTCTGTATATTGCATATTGTAACTTTTTGCTTCCTTATCAAAAGCATCTACAAAATAAGACATGGTTGTATTCGGAATTGTACCCCACACCCTAACTGTGCCTGATAATTTTTGTTTAGAAGCAGAATTAAAAAGAGGTACTTTACCTGAAAAAATAAGAATAGCAAAAACTGCTGCAAAAATCGCTGCCCCTATCAAAATATTTTTAAAATTTAAAAATCTCTTAAAGTCCATAAATTTATTATGATATAAAAATTATATCATAATAAATAGTCTTATTTTTGAGCTAAAAATGCGTAATGATATTCTCCAGCTGGTAAATGTTTTTTTACAGAAAAATCATGCTTAGCTAAAACTGCCACAATTTTTTCTTCATCTAAAATATTTGGTCGTAATCTGGAAATTCCACTCTCTCCTCTTTTCCAATCCACCACCAAAATCCTCCCTTCTGACTTCAAAGTTCTTTTTACTTCTTCTAACGCTCTATCTAAATCATTAACCTCAGATAAAACATTTGATAAAATTATCAAATCACAAGAATTATTTCCAATTTGAACCTTATCTTCTACATTAGAAAGAATAGTGTCTATATTTATAATATTTGCCTTTTCAGCTTCACGGCTAATTTTGTCTAAAATATTTTCATCTAAATCAATAGCATAAACTTTTCCTCTGTCTCCGACTTTTTTGGAAGCTGCAAAGACATAAGCTCCAGCGCCACATCCAAAATCAGCGACAGTTTCTCCTATTTTTAAATCCAAATTTTCTATAATTTGTTCTGGTGATATAAACATATGTTTATATTTTATCACAATAAAAAACTCTATTTCTAGAGTTTTTTATTATTTAAATTTATAAAATTTACAACACCGCAATACTTGCTACACTATCTTTATCACGCAATTTCATGATACGCACTCCTTGAGTTGCGCGGCCCAGGGTTGGAATTGTATTTAATTCAGTCTTAATCACTTGAGAGTTTTTGGAAATTGCTAAAAGTTCCCTTTCTTCATCTACCACCACTTTAGCGACCATGAGTTTACCAGTCTTTTCTGTGATGCTGACAGTTTTAATTCCTGATCCACCACGACCTTGAGTTTTGTATTCAGTTAATTTAGTCATTTTACCGTAACCATTTTCTGTAGCCACTAAAAGCTTGGACTCTTTAGCTAAATCTTTTTTAATCACATCACAAGAAGCTATCTCATCCCCTTTACCTAGCTTCATACCTCGTACCCCTCCAGCAGTTCTACCCATAGCCCTCACATCATCTTCCGCAAAACGAATAGATTGTCCATTTACAGAAGTCAAAATGACATCATCACCTTTTTCTACAAATAAAGTAGAGAGTAAAATGTCATCATCTTTCAACTTGATAGCTATTAATCCTGAGCGACGAACATCTTTAAAAGCATCAGCATTAGATTTTTTAACTGTACCGTCTCTAGTAATCATCACAAGCGCTACTTTGGAATTTTTTACATCTTTTGGCATAGCGAGAATACTAGTCACTTTTTCATCACTAGCAACTTGAAGATAATTCATTATACTTTTACCACGAGTTGCTCTTTTACCTTCTGGCAAATCATACATTTTAATCTGATAAACTTTTCCTTTATCGGTAAAGAAAAGTAAGTCTGAGTGTGTACTAGTAGTGAGAGAGATGGTAATGAAATCTTCTTCTTTGGTATTCAAATCCACAACTCCCACTCCTCCTCTTTTTTGAGTACGAAATTCATCTGGATCAGTCCTTTTCACATATCCACCAGCTGTATAGACAAGTACTGCTTCTTTATCAGCAATCAAATCTTCCGGATTAAAATCTTTAGCTTTGTGTTTGACCACTTTAGTTCTTCTTTCATCAGAATATTTGTTTCGGATTTCCAAAAGTTCATCTTTAATAATTTTTAACATTTTCTTTTCACTAGCTAAAATAGCCTTCAATTCTGCGATAAGTTTTTGAATAGCTACAAGTTCATCTTCAACTTTCTTTCTTTCAAGACCAGCAAGTCTTTGAAGTCTCATATCCAAAATAGCTTGAGCTTGAATATCTGAGAATTTAAATTGTTTAATGAGATCAGCTTTAGCTTCTTCTACTGTTTTAGATTTACGAATGAGTTTAATAATCTCATCAATATGATCTAGGGCTTTTTTGAGACCAAGTAAAATATGTTCTCTATCGGTAGCTTTTCTGAGTTCAAACTCAGTCCTTCTTTTGACTACCACTTGTCTATGTTTGATAAATTCTTCTAGAGAAGACTTGAGGTTTAAAGTTTGTGGTACTCCATCTACTAGACAGACAAGATTCACATGGAAAGTGTCTTCCAATTGTGTGTGTTTGTATAAATAGTTTAAAACTTTTTGTGGTTCTACTCCGTTTTTAAGATCAATCACCACACGAATATCTTTAGCAGATTCGTCACGAAGACCTTTAATGCCTTCAATTTTTTTATCACGTACAAGATCAGCAATTTTTTCTATCAAAGTCGCTTTGACTACTCTATAAGGAATAGAAGTGATGACAATTTGATAGCTTCCATTTTTAAGTTCTACAATATCGGCTTCACCTCTAGCTAAAATTCCACCACGTCCAGTAGCATAAGCGTGAATAATATCGCTTTTACCATAAATTACTGCCCCTGTTGGAAAATCGGGACCTTGTACAAATTCACAAAGATCTTCAGTGGTCGCATCTTTATTGTCTATCAAGTGTACGGAAGCGTCTATAAGCTCACCGAGATTATGAGGAGGGATATTGGTCGCCATTCCTACTGCAATACCAAGAGTTCCGTTCAAAAGAAGATTTGGTACAGCTGTCGGAAGTACTGATGGTTCTTTTTTAGTACCATCAAAGTTGGGCTTCATATCTACAGTGTCCTTCTCAATATCACGAAGTATTTCAGAAGAAATGCGAGTCATTTTGGCTTCAGTATAACGATAAGCCGCCGCCCCATCACCATCAATAGAGCCGAAGTTACCTTGTCCCCAAATAAGTGGATAACGAGTCTTAAAATCTTGCGCCAAGTTTACCATCGCATCATACACAGAAAAGTCACCATGAGGGTGATAGCTTCCGAGCACATCTCCCACTACAGTCGCAGATTTTCGGAATCTTGCGGAAGAGGTCAAACCATTTTGATGCATAGAAAAAAGAATTCTACGATGTACTGGTTTCAATCCATCTCTCGCATCAGGCAAAGCACGATCAGTAATCACACTCATCGCATAGTTGATATAGCTTTTTTTCATCTCTTGAGAGATTTCTATAGGGACAATTTTATCGTGACCTTCTTTTTTCAAATTTTCCTCTTCCATATTCTCATCTTCCTCTTTCTTTATATTTTTCTTTGCCATAATAATTGTTTAAATAATCTTAATTAATAAAAATTTAAAGGAAATTGTTTTTTTTTGAATTTTCACGAAATGGAGTTCATTCAAAAAAATAATTTCCAAAAAATTTTAAAGTGTCAATAAAAACGCTATATTTTATAAGTAAATTATAACATTTTTGTGAGCTAAATTCAATTAAAAACTACTCGTAAATCTGGGGTTCTGGGGTATATATTTGAGTCTCATTTGTGCTAGTAGACACACTTTCTTCTTCTCCTTTTTGAAAAACTTCAGGAATATCACTAAACATAGACTTCAAACTAGAAA
>CAZNZP010000024.1:0-8822 GCA_964577625.1 uncultured Candidatus Saccharibacteria bacterium | reverse complement strand
CAGAAATTATTTTTTGAATCAACCCCGCAAGCGAAAATTCAAAAAACAATTTCCTGAAAACTGTGTATCAAAAATATTAAAAATATGAAAATTAAAAAAGGAGACAAAGTAAAAATATTAGCTGGAAAAGATAAGGGAAAAGTTGGTACAGTTTCCAAATCTTTACCTCAAGTAGATAGAGTGATTGTGGACGGTATTAATATTGTCAAAAGACACAACAAACCAAAAAAACAAGGTGAAAAAGGGGTAATCGTAGAAGTTTCCGCTCCTATTCATGTGAGTAACGTAAAAAAAGAAGCATAATTTAATTTAAAAATATGACAAAAGATACAAAAAAAATAGAATATAAAGTTCAAGAGAAAATTGCTTCTGCTTTTGATGTGATGAAGTCTGAATTTAAGTATAAAAATAAACTACAAGCTCCTAGACTTCAAAAAATCACTCTTTCTGTAGCTACCGGTCGTGCGATGAAGCAAGACAAAAAGAAAAATGAATTTGTAATCGGCAGATTAAACAAAATTGTTGGACAAAAAGCAGTTGAAAGACAAGCTAAAAAATCCATCGCTTCTTTCAAGACTAGAACTGGTGATAAAATTGGTGTCTCTGTCACTCTTCGTGGGGCTAGAATGTATGGTTTCTTGGAAAAACTTTTAGACACCTCACTTCCTCGCACCAAAGACTTTCGTGGTATTAAAAGAACCTCAGTAGATGAGATTGGAAATTTAACTTTTGGAATCAAAGAGCATACAATTTTCCCAGAAATTCATGATGAGGAATTGAAAGATATTTTTGGAATGGCTGTGACTCTTACTACTACAGCTAAAGATAAAAAAGAAGCTATTAAATTCTTTGAAATTATCGGTATTCCTTTTAAGAAAGACTAAGTTTTTACAAAAAACTTCACAAAAACACCTTTTTAAGTCGAGCCCCGCTTCGCGAAAGACTTAAAAAGGTGTTTTTATTTTGTTTAGTATTTATAAAATTCAGAAAATGTTATAATTTTTAACATGAATCAAATTACTTTAGCGACAGAAATTGGGAAAATAAATCGGCTTTCTAAAGAGCATGCTATAGGATTAAAAAAGTTAAAAATAGAAACTGTTAAAGATCTTTTGAATTATTTTCCTTCTCGCTATGCAGATGAAAGGGAGGCAAAAAATATTCTAAATTTACAAAAGGGTGAACAGGTTACTCTTTTTGGTGAGATTAAAAATTTAAGTATCAAAAGAAGTTTTCGAGGACATATACCCATGTGTGAGGGTAAATTAGTAGATGCGACTGGGTCTATCAAGTTGGTATGGTTTCATCAAGCTTATATTGCCAAAATGTATCAAGATGGAGAATTTGTAAAAGTTTCTGGTATAGTGCAAGAAAAAAATAACATCCTTTCACTTTTGAATCCAAGTATTGAAAGAGTTTCTAGAGATCATGTTTTTTATGAAAATAATATTTTTGAGGATATAGAAAAGAAAGAAAATAAGATTAAAGAATTAATTCCAATTTATAAAGAGACCAAAGGTGTCTCTTCCAATTATTTAAACATTTTAATTAAAAAAGTTTTGAGTGATAAAAATCTTTTAAAAGAAATTGCAGAGAACGATCCACTTCCTACGAATATTTTAAAAGCTCTACATTTACCCGCACTAGAAAAAGCTTTACTGTATATTCATGTACCTAAAGCTAAAGATATTAAAAAGACTGAAGAACAGATTTTGGTAGCTAAAAAAAGATTTTCTTTTGAAGAGATTTTTTATTTACAACTTTTAAAACAAGCGGAAAGAATTAAAGCTAAAGAAAGTTTGAGTTACAATTTAAAATCCAATCAAAAAGAAACTGATGAGCTCAATAAATCTTTTACTCACAAAATAGAAAAACAGTTTAAATTTAAACTCACTAAAGCACAATCTGAAGCTATAAAAAACATTTCTAAAGATTTAAGAAAAACTGAACCTATGGGACGGCTTTTAGAGGGTGATGTAGGAAGTGGAAAGACTTCGGTAGCGGCTGCGGTTTCACATTTAGTTACGCATTATAATAATCGGGATAGGGAAAGTGGTAAAAAGCTACAAGTAGCTGTCATGGCACCGACAGAAATTTTAGCTACCCAACATTTTGAATCTTTTATAAACTTCTTTAAAAAAGAACCAATTGAAATTGGTCTTTTGACGGGTAAAATTTGTAAGAAATTTCCAAGTAAAGTAAATATTGGAGGAAGCGCAAATATTTCCAAACCTCAATTAAAGAAAATGGTAGAAGAAGGGAATATTTCTATTGTAATTGGTACCCACGCTCTTATTCAAAAAACTTTAAGTTTTCAAAATTTAGCTTTAGCGATTATTGATGAACAGCATAGGTTTGGGGTAAAACAAAGAGCTCTCTTAGCAAATAAAAAATCTTCTAGTACTAAAGTTTTAGCAGCAAATGATTTAAAAAATCTCACCAATAAAAGACAAAAGATTATGAGTATTAAAGAAAAGCTACCACATTTACTTTCTATGACCGCGACTCCAATACCGAGAACTTTAGCTTTGACTATTTTTGGAGATTTAGATTTGACTGTTTTAGATGAGCTGCCAAAAAATAGAAAACCAATTGTGACTAAAATAGAAAAAGAAAAAGATAGAGAGCGAGTCTATTTAGAAATTTTGGAAGAGATAAAAAATGGATATCAAGTCTATGTGGTGGTACCAAGAATTGACGAACTCGATGAAGAAGATTTACAAAATGCTAAAAAATTAAACTTGAGATCTGTAGCTAGTGAAGTTAAAAATCTGGAAGAATTTTTTAATGAGAAAAATAAAGCTAAGATAAAAATCTTTGGTATGCATTCTAAAATTAAAAAAGAAGAAAAAGAAAATATTATGCAAGATTTCGCAGATAATAAGATTCAGATTTTAGTCTCTACTTCTGTCATAGAAGTAGGGGTAAATGTACCCAATGCTACGAGGATGATAATAGAGGGAGCCGAAAGATTTGGATTAGCTCAGCTTCATCAACTTCGTGGAAGAATCGGAAGAGGTGAAAGAGAAAGTGTTTGTTATTTGTTTACAAATTCAACTTCAGAAATTACAGTGAACAGACTTTCTTCTCTTTTAAAATCTAAAAATGGTTTTGAATTGGCAGAGATGGATTTGGAGCAAAGAGGGATAGGTTCATTAATTTCTGGGCGTCAGTGGGGAGTTTCTGACTTAGCAATGGAAGCTATTAAAAATCTAAAGTTAGTAGAAATTGCCAGAGAGGAAGCTAAAAATATTTTGGAGAGTGATTTATCTTTAGAGCGACATCCTTTATTAAAAGCTATTGTAGAAGATAAAGAAAAAGCCCATATGGAATAGGTTTTTATATCTTCTTAACAATGTGAATATCTATGATAAATTATTTATTTGAGAAGGTATAATGTAAATATCATGAAAAAGGTACTATTTTTAATATTTGTTTTTTCTTTATCAATTTTTAGTTTTAATGTGTCTCAAGCTCAAACCAATGCTTATTGTTATAATTTTAGATATTATTTAGTAAGAGGTTCCACAGATGCTAGCGCGCAAGGCGAGGTTACTCGTTTACAAAATATTTTATACAACGCCAGATTTTTAGAAACTGAACCTACAGGATATTTTGGAATACTCACAGAAAATGCTGTCAGACAATATCAGTATAGTAGAAACATACAACCCACAGGTACTGTAGGACCAGTCACTAGGACTGCTCTTTCAAATTGTACTTCAGGTGCGCAACCAACTCCTTCAACTGGAGGTCCTTTAGCTATTGATTTTTATTCTTTTAATAAAAAATCAACCCTCTCAGTACCTTTTGGGTCAATTTTAGTTTTACCTCAATTGTCAGCAGATTCAAGTTTTCCAGGATATATTTTTGAAGGTTGGTATACAAATCAAAATTATTCTACAAAATACAATTCATTTCCAATAACTTCAATACAGCCTTTTTATGCGAGATGGATAAAATCTTGCGGATCAAATACTATAGCTGTATATCCAAACGATTGTTCTTCTACTACGACTACTACCTCTACTACTACAACGACTACCACAGATACTGACACTACACCTTTCCCTTATGAGCCACTTTCCAATGAGACTAAACAATGTATAGTCGGCACATACTACATCACTCTTCCAGCTAACATGAATTGTCCATAATTTTCCAGAATTTATTTTTAAAAATAAAAAAAGACAACACAAAGTTGTCTTTTTTGTGTATAAAAAATTTTAAAAACTTTTTCTCATGATAAAATTAATTTATGATTGCAAAAACTTCTAAAAAAAATGAAAGAAAAATTAAAAAAGATTTTTCTGGCTTAAAAAAATATTTAAGAATTTTAAATTACGTCTCAGCAGCGCAATTTTATTTACAAGACAATTTCTTTTTAGAGAGACCTTTGGAGTTTAGTGATATCAAAAGTCGGCTTTTGGGTCACTGGGGTGGATCCAATGGACCAAATTTTATTCTGGCTCACTTGAATTTTTATTTAAAAGAAAATCAAAAGATCAATCCAAAACTTAGAGATATTATATTTATTTTAGGTCCAGGACATGCTTATCCTAGTTTACAGGCGAATTTATTTTTAGAAAAGAGTTTAACTTACTATTTTGGAGAGATTAATAAAAATATTAATAATATTTTTAATTTTCCAATCTCTTATGATAAAGAAGGTTTAGCAAACGTTATTAAATATTTTGGCACACCAAACGGTTTTCCTACACACGCTTCACCTGATACTCCTGGAGCTTTTGTGGAAGGAGGGGAATTGGGTTACTCTATAGCCAATGCAGCCGGAGCGGTGATGGATAATAAAGACTTGATAGCGGTGACTGTAGTAGGTGATGGTGAGGCTGAGACTGCTACTTTGGCGACTAGCTGGCATGTTTCTAAATTTATAAACTCTAAAGATAATGGAGTAATTTTACCGATTTTAAATTTAAATGGTTATAAAATTTCTGGACCTACAATTTTCGGCAGAATGTCTAACGAAGAGCTTATAGATTTATTTACCGGACTTGGTTATGAGCCACATATTGTGGATGCGAGAAGTGATACTAATATTTATGCTAATAGAAATAATCACGATTTAGAAAAAGATAATGTGCATAATTTGATGCAAGACACTTTAGATAAATGTTTTACTAAAATTCTGGAAATGAAAAAGACTGGAGAGACTAAAGGTTTACCGATGATTATTTTACAAAGTGATAAAGGTTGGTCTGGAATTAAAAGTTATGATGGAAAAAAGATAGAAGGTAATCACTACTCACATCAAGTCCCTCTCACCAAATCCAAAACTGATAAAAAACAATTAAAAGCTTTAGAAGAGTGGCTAGGAAGTTATGCGATCAAAGAGCTCTTTAGAGAAGATTTAGAAAATTCTAAAAATTTATTAAAGAAAAGATTGGGAGATGAAGATCAAGAACTCTTTTTAGAAGAAATAGAAAGTATTGTGCCAGAAAAAATGTGGCGCATGAGTATGAATACTCATATTCAACAAAATGGAAAGGGTAAATTGAAAGAATTAAAGTTTCCAGACCTGTCTTCTATTTTTAAAAAAGTGATTTTGGATACAGGTAAAGACTGGGGTAGACATTCACCAATGGATTTGGTCGGGGAATATTTAAGAGAAATAGCTAAATTAAATAAAGCTACTAAAAACTTTAGACTCTTTTCTCCAGACGAAACTTACTCCAACAAAATTCAAGCCATTTTTAAAGAAGAAGAAAGGGCTCTTAATTTGGAAATTAAACCTTGGGACAATGATTTATCTAAAAGAGGCAGAGTAATTGAAATGCTTTCTGAAAATACTTTATTTGGAATGTTGACTGGATATATTTTGACTGGAAGACATGGACTCTTTGTGACTTATGAAGCTTTTGCTCCGGTAGTCACTTCAATGATTGATCAGTATTTGAAATTTTTAAGAGTAGCTAATGATATTTCTTGGCGTGGAGATGTGTCTAGTTTGAATATTATTCTCACTTCTCCAGGTTGGCTTCAGGAGCATAATGGATATTCACATCAAAATCCTGGTTCTATTGATAGCTTACTCACTCTTAATTCTGAATTAGTGGATGTATATTTCCCTATTGATGCTGTAGCGACTGGCTACGCTATAGAAAGGATGATGAAGAGTAAAAATAAAATAAATGTACTTTGTGTAGGAAAAGATCCAGCTCGACCTCTCTTTTTGAGTGAAAAAGAATCCAAAAGAAATATAGAAGAAGGGATGACTATTTTGAATACTTTTTCTGACAAAATTAAAAAAGAGGAAACTTATGATTTGGTCGTGGCTGGAATTGGAGACTATATGTCTTTAGAGTGTATCGCTGGAATAGATATGATTAATTCTCTTTTCAAAAAATACGGACTCAAAAAAGAAAGAAAAGATTTTAAAATTGGTTTTTTGAATATTTCTCGTTTGTCAGCTAGCGAACAATTAAGTAAAGAAAATAGAGAATTTTCTGATAAATTAGGAGATTATACTTATAAAGCAAAAGTTTTCGCTAATTTCCATGGACACCCTCAAACTCTCATGCGCTATTTCTTTGAAGCCGGTCAAAATATTAAAGATGTTGATGTGCGAGGATATATAGAACAGGGTGGAGTTACCACTTTACTCCATATGCATATTTTGAATAAAACTAGTCGTTTTCATGTGGCTAGCTGGGCAGTTGATAAACTGTTTGAACTTAAAAAAATTAACAAATTAACCCGCGACTTCTTGCAAAGAGATATAAAACAAGAAATGGACGAGGAGTATGCATATTTAAATGAGCATTTTATAGATAGTGAGAAAATTAGAAATTGGAAATTTGGATTATAAATATAAAAATTAAAAATTATGAAAAAACAAAAAGGAGAAAAAATAATAATGGTTTCAAATATTGGGTCAGCTTCTAGGAAGTATTTTGTATATTCTGTCACTAAAAAAAATCAAGAGCCAAAAGAATTATTTTCTCTACAATTTGATGAAAAAGAATTTTATCCAAATATAAAATTGGAAAATGCTCTATATGAATTTTTTGAGATAGCTAAAGATAGGTTTGATTTTTGGGTGAGTGATGTTGATGTGATAGCTGAGAGAGTGGTGGCGGTAGGTGAATACTTTTTGGAACATAAAGTGATAAATGAAAAATATCTTGACGAATTGGAAGAGGTGCAAAAGTATGATCCTTTACACACAGCTAGCTTAATAGATGAAATACAAAAAATCTTTTTAATTAAAGAAGTTTGTGAGAAAAATAAAGTGAAATGCAATTTTAAACTAGTAGGAATTTCAGACTCAGCTTTTCATGCTGATATTGCTCCAGAGACTTATACTTACGGTATTAAGAAAACTAAAAATAAAAATCATAGAAAATTTGGTTATCACGGAATTTCTATGAGTGAGGTAGATAATAATTTTGGTAAGAAGTTTGATAAGATTATCGCTATTCATCTCGGAGGTGGTGGTTCTGTGACAGCTATAGAAAAAGGTAAAAGTATTTACAACTCTTTTGGTATGACTCCTGTCTCTGGACTTATAAATTTGACTAGAGTGGGAGACATTGATCCATTTTTAGCTATAGACTTAACAGAGGAACATAAAAAGTTTTTTAGATTTTTATCTGAAGATAATTATTTATTTAAAAATACTAGAAGAGACCTTTATGCGAAGAGTGGACTTTTTGCCTTAACAGGAGAAAAGGATATGAGAGATATTTTGGCTAATTTAAAAGTCAAAGATAAAAATGTGAGAGAAAAAAACCTCTTTGCCTTAGAAGTTTATATGACTAAAATCAATGAAGTAGTTGGCTCAGCTTATGCTCATCTTGAAGGTTGTGAAGCTCTAGTTTTGACGGGGGCAATTTTGGAAAAATCAGAAGTTTTTAGAGATCTTTTCTTACCAAAATTAAAATGGCTAAAAGTGAAAAAGAGTAACATTTTTGTATTAAAAACAGAAGAAGAAAAAGAAATAGCCCGACTTGTAGTAGATAGTAAATTTGTCTAATCTAAGACAAGAAATGTTTTTATTTTTCTTCACATCTTGACAGGTTTATATTTATATAATAAGCTAGGGAAAGCTAGAAATTGTTGCACTTTTTAAAATATAATGAAATGAAAAATAATGGAACTCTTTTAGAAGTTTTAGAAGATTGGCAAAAGCCAGTATCTGATTCTCAAATTGAAGTATTAAGAACTTCAAAAAACACTATCAATAGCGTAACATTCGGAGATTTGCTAGATGGTATAAATCCAAATTATCAAGCAGTAGGAGGTAAAGTTTCCCAAAATCAAATTGAAAAACTTAAACAAATTATTCAAAGAGGAACATATTCTCATGTAAATTATGAGACTATGTCTAGATTTCTCAAGAAAGAAAAACCTTTTGATAGGGACTATTTTTCCCTTAAATACTTTTCTAAGAAAAATGTTGAAAAATTTTGCGTTTGGGAAAATGTCTTTTATTGTTTAAAAGACATAGGCAACTTTCCTATTAGAAGAACTTCTTCACGAGCTGTAGGATTTAAGCCAGAGTTAAAATTTGATCTGAAAAAGAATCAGACAATTCATTCTTGGATAAACATGGAGGATGTCCCAGAAATTTATCAAATAATTCAATTTCTTGAATTTGATAATAGAGGGTTACATAAGGATGGGCAGTGGAATTTTTTCCCACTTTTTGATCCTGACAAAGAAGTTGTCTTTCTTAAAGTCTGGATTTATAATAATCTTACTAATATGGAAATCTTAGACACCAATCTTCTTTATTATCTTTTTAACAAATCAACCAGATTTTTTTCACTCAATTAACTTCTTAATTAATTTCTGAAAAG
>CAZNZP010000023.1:0-9402 GCA_964577625.1 uncultured Candidatus Saccharibacteria bacterium | reverse complement strand
CTCCAGATATAGTAATAGAAAAGATGAATGAATATTACTTCAATTATAGAAGTAATATTAATCGTGCTATTTCAAAATTGGCTATGGAAGCTACAAATGAATTTGAGAAATCTAGAGATTCTTTAGCTAAATACTTAAATTGTACAGAAGAAGAGATAATTTGGACTAGTGGAGCGACAGCTTCTAGCAATATGCTTACAGAGTTAATTTCCCTTCACGATGATGAAAATCACTTTTTATTTGAAGGGGATGAAATACTGACTACTATTTTAGAGCATCACTCTTCTCTTTTACCGCTTCAAAAGTTGGCAAAAAATAAAAAAATGGAGTTGGTGTTTTTAGAATTAGATGAAGATTTGAATTTGGATATTTTAAATTTAGAAAATCTAATTTCTGAAAAGACTAAAATAGCCGCTATCACTTTAGCTTCCAATGTGACAGGAACTCTTGTAGATATTAAAAATCTTGCTAGGAAAATTAAAGAATTGAATCCAAATATTTTTGTAATTTGTGATATGACGGCCGGATTTGGACATATAGAGATTAATCTTAAAGATTTGAGAAATTATATTGATGCTGCCTATTTTTCTTTCCATAAAGCATTTGGTCCGACAGGGGTTGGGACACTTTGGATAAAAAGAGAAATCTCAAGAGAAATGAATCCTGTGACTCTCGGTGGAGGGATAGTTGCAAAAGTAGAAAGAGAGAAAGCTAGTTTTCGTAGTGATGTGAAAGTTTTTGAAGCTGGCACTCCAAATATTGCTGGAGTAATCGGAGCAGGGGAAGCGGTAAAGTTTTTAGAAAATATAAAAGACAAAACATTTTCACACTCTCAAAAGCTTGTAGAATACTTTCTGGGAAAAATAAGAGAGTTGAATAGAGGTTATGAAGGCACTTTTGAAATAAAAACTTTTGCCGCTAGACCAAATAAAAATACTGGAATAGTTTCTTTTCAAACTTTAGTAAATCGAAAAGAGGTGCATTCGCACGATGTGGCTGAGATACTTTCTCGCTTCAATATTTCTGTCCGAGTAGGGCATCATTGTGCGGAGCCATTGATGAATTATCTTGGTACTCTATCGGGTCTTACTAGAGTATCATTTCATATTTATAATACCGAAGAGGATATTGAAAAATTAGTAGCTGCTCTTTTAGAGGTTAAAAACATTTTTGGAAAATAGGGTTTTATGGTAACTTTTCTCTATAAATATGGACAATGATTTTTTATACGAAGAAAATATTTTGGAGCATTATAGAAATCCAAAAAATAAACTAGATAAGGTTTGTGAGACTTGTGGCTGTATTGGAAATGCGGAAAATATTGACTGTGGAGATTCTGGAGAACTTTATTTAGATGTGAAGGATGGGAAAATAGAAAATGTCTCCTGGTCTGGAAATGGTTGCGCACTTTCTCAAGCTGGAATGAGCTTAATGACTGAAAAGATTAAAAATGAAAAATTGAATTTAGAAGATTTGAGACTTTGGACTCCGGCAGTGATTTATGAATTACTTGGAGTACAAATTTCTCCTTCCAGAGTAAATTGTGCCTTGCTTTCTTACAAATGTTTGATAGACTCTTTAAAGAAATTAAAATAATATGAAGCTAAAAATAAAAAATTTAAAAATAAAAATTGTAGATAGCGGAAAAACGATTATTGAGAACGCTAGTTTAGAAATCTCTAAAGGAGAAGTAGTGGCTATCACTGGGAAAAATGGCTCTGGAAAGTCTTCTCTTCTTTCAGCCATTTTCAAGCATCCTAATTTTGAAATTTTAGAAGGAAAAATAATTTTAGAAAAAGATAGAGAGGAAATAGATCTCACAGATTTGAGAACTTTTGAAATAGCGCGACAAGGACTTTATTTATCGTTGCAACATGTGCCGGAAATTGAAGGAGTGAATCTTTTACAATTTCTATACAGATCATATAAAAATGTCTTTCCAGAAAGTGAGTTAGGAGTTTTGGATTTCAATAAAGAATTAGTGGCTTTTTCTAAAGCTCGCGATATTGATGAAGGATTTTTAAAAAGAGAATTAAATGTTGGATTTTCTGGTGGAGAAAAGAAACAGGCGGAAATGCTTCATCTTTTTGCTTTGAAACCAAAAATAGTTTTTATGGACGAAATTGATTCTGGAGTGGATAGGGAAGCTACAAAAAAAGTTTTTAAAATTATAAATGATTTCAGAAAAGAAGGTACAGCTTTTTGTTTAGTTTCTCATAGAGAAAAATTAGAAGATTTGATAAAGTTAGACAGAGATTATGAGATGGAGGATAATGTTTTAAAATAAATTTATGACACACAAAGAAATTGAAGAAAAAGTTTTAGAAGCTTTAAAAGAGATTATGGATCCAGAATTAGGGATTGATATTGTTTCTCTTGGACTCATTAGAAAAATTGAAATAGGTGAGTATTTAGCAGATTTTAAGGTTTATGATTTTATAAAAGTCATTATGACTCTCACTAGTATTATGTGTCCTTTCGCTGATAAAATAGTGGAAGATGTAGAACTAAAAGTAGAATCTTTAAATCTTGGTGAAGCACAAGTGGAATTGGATTTTAGTGAGCCATGGGAGCCGAGTGAAGAATTGAGAATGCAATTAGGAATTTAAATAAAAATAAAACCGAGATTTATTGTCTCGGTTTTATTTAATGTTTGATTTGATTATTTAATAGTCAAAAGTTTATCAATGATACTTTCGTAATAAGAAGCTTCTCTTGCTCCAGAAACTTTTGCTATAACAGTCTCGTCATTTCCATCTCTATAGGTAATAACTGAATAAGGTGTTCCTTCAAGTCCAGCTACAACAGCGTCTTGCATATTTTCCATAAACTCAGAATTATAAGTCTCATTACTCAAACATTTCGTAAACTCTTGTTTATCAAAATCTTTTTTCACTGATTGGTTTTTTTCTTTAGCTGTCTTTACTGCAAATTCTGCAATGTCTGGTAAAGTTGCCAAATCTAAGCCGTCATTAGTAGGATTAACTTCATAAATTCTATCTATAAAGTTAGCGTAAACATTTTGCCCATAAAGCTCTCTAGCACAAAGGGAAGCATTACTTTCGGTTGGAGCTTTTAAGTGATAGCTTTGTGCAAAGTGTCTATAAACTATACCAATCTTTGCTTTGGAAACATCTTTCTCATCAGTTGAATATTTTTCTTGTAATTGTAAAACGGCATTATTGTGAAGCATTTTACAAAATGGACATTCAAAGTCTGAATAAATGACTACAGTGATATCATTTTTTGAATTTCCTAAAATATATTCTTTATCTTTAAAATCTGAACCTTGAAAGATTTTGTCTCCATTCATAATAGAATCAAGAATATCTTTTTTAGAGCCAGATGGGGAATCTTTGGTTATTAAAGCGTAACCAATAATTCCTAAAGCTATAATCAAAGCTCCAAAAAGAATAGCTACCGCAGTTTGATTTTTAAAAAAATTTTTCATATATACAATTAATAATTAATAATATCTAAACAATTAACTTAATTAAAAGTATAACACAGAGAATCAAATCTGTGCTAAAATCTAGACATAATAATTAAATTATGATTCATTTTATTTTAAGCTTTTTAGCGGTACTTTTATCAGTTAAACTTGTCGGGATTAGCTATTCGGGTTGGACAGCTTTACTTATTTTTACTTTAATTTTGGTTGTGGTGAATGCTATTGTGAAGCCAATTATTAAATTTTTTACTTGGCCTATTAACTTTTTGACTCTAGGATTATTTCATTTAATCTTAAACGTACTTTTATTAATGCTGGTTTCTATGTTGACGCCAGGATTTGTCTTTGCTTCTTTTTGGCAGGCGGCAATATTTGCTTTGGTGTTGTCAGTTGCAGAGTGGGTATTATTTAAATTCGATATTTAGTTTTTAATAGTTTTCTCTTCCTTCTCTTCTTCGTCATCATTTATCTCTTCAATATCTTCTTGAATCTCATCAATATCTTCTTGCATTTCGTCCACATCTTCACTAATCTCTTCAATATCTTCTTGAATCTCATCCACATCCTCGGCGATTTCCGCAATATGTTCAGAATGTTTATTTACAGTCATTTGAATAAAGAGGGCTAAATAAATAGCTTCTAGAGAAACTAAGGTTGTAAGTATAAGCATTACTCTTTCTGGATTGTATCCTAAATAAAGTAAAGCCATAAAGAATATAAAAACTAGAGTGTGAATAATAATGGACCAGATTGATCCGACCCATTTTGTCACTTTCATAGCAATGTTTTCAAGACGATTTTTCATAGATTTAATAAAAATTAAGGATTTTAGTAAAAATTCGTTTTGTATTATAATATAAAAATCTTATTTATAAAAATTATGACCAAATTAAATTATGGTGAAATTGAAAAAAAGTGGCAGAAATATTGGCAGGAAAATGGAACAAACAAAACTTCCAATAATTTTAAAAATGGAAAAAAGAAATTTTATATCTTAGACATGTTCCCATATCCATCTGGTGAAGGACTTCACGTCGGTCATCCAAAAGGATATATTGCGACTGATGTTTATTCTAGAATGAAAAAGATGCAAGGATATAATGTGCTTCACCCAATGGGTTGGGACGCTTTTGGTCTTCCCGCGGAACAATTTGCTATCAAAAATAAAATTAATCCAAACATAGCCACAGAAAAGAATGTAAAAAGATATAAAGAGCAAATAGAAATGCTTGGTATAAATTATGATTGGGATAGAGAAATAAATACCACCGATCCAAAATATTACAAATGGACACAATGGATGTTTAAGCAAATGTATAAAGATGGTTTAGCTCATGAATCTTTTGAGCCGATTAATTGGTGTCCAAGTTGTAAAACAGGACTCGCTAATGAAGATCTTGATGGAAATGTGTGTGAGAGATGTGGAGCGGTGGTAGAAAAGAAACCACTTCGCCAATGGGTCATAAAAATTACAGATTATGCTGATCGGCTTTTAGAAGACTTAGATAAATTAAATTGGGAGCCACATATTAAAGAGCTTCAAAGAAATTGGATTGGAAAAAGTGAAGGAAGTGAAATAGATTTTGAAGTGGTTGATGCAGATAAAAATAATTTAAAAGAAAATAAATTAAGAGTCTTTACTACGAGAGCTGATACTTTATTTGGTTGTACTTTTATGGCTATCTCTTACACTCTCGCAAAGGAGTGGATAGAAAATGGTTGGGAAGCTAGTGAAGATATAAAAAAGTTTATAGCTAAACTTGAAAAGGAAGAAAAAGAGAGAGCTTTAGACTTTGATATGAGTAAGCTTGAAAAAGAAGGAGTTGATACTGATATAAAAGCAATTAATCCAGCAAGTGGTGAAGAAGTTCCAGTTTATATTGCTAATTATATTTTGAGTGATTATGGTACAGGAGCAATTATGGCTGTACCAGCACATGATGAAAGAGATTACGAATTTGCGAAGAAGTATGGAATAGAGATAAGAGAAGTGATAAAAGATAAAAATTCTGATTCTCAAGAAAGTTTATTTGAAGGTGAAGGAGTACTTGTAAATTCGGAAGATTTTTCTGGAATGAATTCTGAAGAAGCACGAGTAAAAATTACTGAAAAAGTGGGTGGAAAAATTGTCAGTAAATACAAATTGAAGGATTGGGTATTTGCAAGACAAAGATATTGGGGAGAACCATTTCCAATTGTCTTTGATGAAAACAGAAAAAGCTATGTGGTAGCAGATAAAGAGCTTCCAGTCATCTTGCCAAATGTAGAAAATTATGAGCCAACCGACACTGGTGAATCACCACTCGCGAATATTCGTGATTGGGTGGAAGTCTATGGGTTTATAAATGGTGATGGGGAGTTTGAAAGTTTAGATAAATCTGACAAAAGAGCAAAACTCTTTTACAGAGAAACAAATACTATGCCACAATGGGCGGGAAGCTCTTGGTATTATCTACGATATATTGATCCACAAAATGATGAAATATTTGTAAATAAAGAATTAGAGAAAAATTGGAGTCCAGTAGACTTTTATGTAGGTGGAGCAGAACATGCGACACGACACTTGATTTATGCTCGCTTTTGGCATAAGTTCTTTTTTGATAAAGGATTTGTAAATTATGATGAACCATTTTCTAAACTTCAAACTGTTGGACTTATTATGGCGGAAGACGGAAAGAAAATGAGTAAAAGATACAATAATGTTGTTAATCCAGACGATGTTATTAAAGAGTTTGGTTGTGACGCGATGAGAACTTATGAAATGTTTATGGGTCCATTTGATAAAGCAATTTCTTGGAACACAAATAGCATGGCTGGAGTTTCTAGATTTTTAGAAAGGATTTATAGTTTTGCAATCAATAATAATTTTGAAGAAAATATTTCTGAATCTAGAGAATTAGAAAGAGTGATAAATGAGACCATTAAAAAAGTTGGAGAAGATATAGAAGATTTTAAATTTAATACCGCTATTGCTCAGATGATGATTTGTCTCAATACTCTTGAAAGAGAAGCGCAGAAAGGAAATAAAGTTTCTAAAAGTTCTTTTGAAAGTTTTATAAAAATAATCTCTCCTTTCGCAGTACATATTTCTGAAGAAATTTGGGAGAAAGTTTTAGGAAAAAAAGAATCTATTCACTTATCTGATTGGCCAAAATATAATGAAGCAAAAATGGGAAGAGATGAAATAGAAATGAGCTTACAAATCTCTGGAAAGTTTAGAGGGACTTTTAAGACCAAACCTGATTTATCGGATGAAGAAGTGCATGAATCTGTCAAGGGTACAGATCTTTATAAAAGATATATTTTAGAAGATTCACAAATTAAGAAAGTAATAGTAGTCAAAAATCGTCTTATAAATATAGTTCTTTAAAGGATGATTGACACTTTTGACTTTTTTGTCAAGTTGTAGTAATATAGTGGTATTAATGAATATAAGTTAATTGGGTGTTTTATTAATTATTAAATTTTTTGAAAAATATGACAGAAGTAACAACAAAATTATCGTTTAAACCAAAACAAGTTTCAAAGAAACTTTTATCTGCTCTCAATCCAAGAATGAGAGATATTGTTTCTAGTCGTTATGGTTTAGACAGTGAAAAAAGAATGACCTTGGAAGCTATTGGAAAGAATTACAATATTACTCGTGAAAGAGTAAGACAAATTGAAAACTTTGCTCTAGCTTCTATTAAGAAGACTCCAGAATACAAGGAGAATGCTTTTATTTTTGATGAGTTGAAAGAGATTATTCAAAAACTTGGATCTGTAGTTACAGAAGATACTTTGATGGGATATATCACCAAAGATAAAATCACCCAAAATCACATTAACTTATATTTAGTTCTCGGTGGATATTTCACCAAAGGAAAGGAGACTGATAATTTTTATCCATACTGGAGTGTAGATGATAATCTTTCTGATCATGTTAAAGGTTGTCTCTGTGAACTTCATGATTCTATTAGTGATGACGAACTTCTTCAAGAGGGTGAAGTTTTAGAAAGATTTGTGACTAATTTAGATCAGTTAGTAGACGAATATAAAAATAATAGAGATATTATTAATAAATATTTATCTCTTTCAAAAGTAGTGGGAAAAAATGAACTTGGTGAATGGGGTAAAGTCACTTCTCCACACATTAAAGCAAGAGGAGTAAAAGATTATGCTTATCTTGTGGTGAGACAACATGGTAAACCAATGCACTTTAGAGATGTAGCTTCTGCTATTGAAAAAACTTTTCAAAAGAAAACTAATGTGGCCACTTGTCACAATGAACTCATTAAAGATAAAAGATTTGTTTTGGTAGGTAGAGGAATGTATGGTCTCAAAGAATGGGGTCATGCTGCAGGAGTAGTTAGAGATGTGATTATTCAAAGTCTTAAAGAATCTGGTAAGCCAATGTTGAGACAAGAAATTGTTGATAAGGTTTTGGAAAAAAGAATGGTCAAAGCTAATACAGTGGTTATCAATCTCCAAGATGCTAAATACTTCAAAAAAGATAAAGATGGCAGATATCATCTGATAAAGTAATTTAATTAAAATAAATAAAAAGCTCTCAAGAAGAGCTTTTTATTTATGATATAATTTTTGTATAAACATATGAGTTTACAACTGCTTCTTGATATTGGTATTTTTCTCATTAATATAGCCTTTTTTACCTTACTTTTGGCTTGGGCTTGGAAGTTTTGGATGTTGTATGTGAATACTACTTACGATAAAAAACTTAAATATTCTCTTTTGGAAATCAAATTACCAAGAGAAATTAATAAGAGTCCAGAAGCTGCAGAAATCTTTTTAAGAGCTGTGTATGATGGTGGAGGACTCGGAAGTTGGTATAAAGAAAATTGGGAAGGAAGAATGCCAGCGGTATCTTCGGTAGAGATTGCTTCTTTGGAGGGTGTTATTCATTTTTTTGTCAGAGCAGAGTCAAAGTTTAAGCCAAGAATTGAGGCAGCAATTTATTCTCAATATCCAACTGTAGAAATTATAGAGTGGCCAGAGGATTATACTAAACAGTTTCCAAAGATTACTCGCACTAATAAAGAAAAGTATGGTTTTTGGGGAACAGAGTGGGTCTTGGCTAAAAAAGGAGAAGTGGAGACAGGGGATGATAAAGAGAATAAAATTTTCAAAATGGAATATGCGGGAGATATGTACCCAATTAAAACCTATAAAGATTGGGGAATGGATAAAGATCCAAAAGAAATATATAAGCATGATCCTTTAACTTACGTTTTGGAGGCGATGGGATCAATTGGTCCTGGTGAATATATGGGGTATCAAATTGTTTTTCGTGACGCTGGAAAATGGAATGATATTTACACTATTAAAAAAGATGGAAAAGAAGTAAAGGGAGAAAAAAAGAAAATTTCTGATCTAGTTAAACTCGAAACTGAAAAATACAAAAAGAAATGGTCTCTTAAAAAGAAAGGAGATAAAGAAGAGGATGAATGGGGAAATCCAAAAGGTAAAACTATAAAAAACGATAAAGGGGAAGAAAAATTTGAAGAATATACATATGCTCATGATATAGCTGTATCAAAACCACTAGAAAGAGATGACGAATCTAAAAGAAATTTAGATTTAATTCAGAGAAAAATGAGTAAACCTCAGGTTATAGCTGTCTTTAGAACTATTTATGCAGCAGAAACAGGTGATAATCTAGGTACTAGAATTCCTTTGATCATGGCTATTACTAGACCTTTTAATGAGGACGCTGGATTTAATACTTTTAGGCCAAATAATGTGGTAGATCCTTTTGATTATCCTTGGCAGGATCCTACTAAAAAATTAGTTCCCTGGAAAAAGGAGGGTATGTTTGGTTCATATTTAGGGCGTGGAGGTTTGCTTTCTTATTCTCCTGGAGGGATGGGAGACACTTTGAGTAACAATGTAGACATTATGTTTTTCAACAAGCCAAATTATCAAAAGAAACTTTTTTCAACATTTTATAATAT
>CAZNZP010000022.1:0-9856 GCA_964577625.1 uncultured Candidatus Saccharibacteria bacterium | reverse complement strand
AATAAAAGAAAAATTTAAAATTTATTTTTGCTATATTGGCTTTTAAAAGAATTTTTAAAGATAAAAAGATTATAGCAAAAATTTTATCAATCTTCAATTGAAAAGATTTTACTTGGACTAGTGTGTCCAGAAATAAGTCTTACATTCTTTTTCTTTAATTCATTCTTTAAAATCTCTATCACACGCTCATTTGCCCAACCATTTCTAGCCTCTTCTTTTACTGAAACTAAATACTCATCGTCTTTTTTAGATTTTTCAAAAGACTCTCTTTTTTGTTCAGTTTTAACTTTTACTTTTATATACATACTCCATTTAGTAATCAAAAGTGCTTTTTTATCTATAACTTTTCATCTATAACATTAATTGCTTTATATAAACTATAAAACTCATCAAGCCAACCTGTATAATATCCAATAGTATTGGCAAAAGAAATAAATGAAGAATTAATTATAGTTAGAAAAAGAAAAGCAGTATTTAATTTCATATAAATGTATTTTATATCAGAATTTATTTTTCAAATCATTTTCTTTTCTCCAATTTTCTATATTTTTATGATGTCCGGAAAGAAGTACTTCTGGTACTTTATATTTTTTTATTTTTCCAGATTTTTTATCACCAATTCTTTTTTCATAAATTTCTGGACGAGCATAAATTTCACTACTCGCTATTCTATTTTCTTCCAAGCTTTCATTATCGTGCAAAACCCCTTCAATTTGTCTTGAAATCGCATCAATCATAATCATTGTTGGAATTTCTCCGCCAGTTAAGACAAAATCTCCGACTGAAATATTTTCTATTTTAGAATTCAAGGTTATACCTTTTTCTTTCCAATCTTTTTTCTTTTGAAACAAAATATCTTTTATCACTAGATTCACCCTCGCATCTACACCTTCATACCTTCCACAAATAAAAATAATATGTGTGTACTTTTTAGAGTGCTCTTTAGCAAGTTTATTCGTAAAAATATTTGCTGATGGCACAAAATTCACTATTAAAATATTTTTCTTTAAAACTTTTTTGTCTTTTTCTATTTCTTTTAAAATCTTTTCAAAAGTATTTATAATCGGATCTACCCACAAAGCCATACCTGGTCCACCACCATAAACTTTCCCATCTGTGCGACCATGTTTATCTTTAGTAAATTCTCTCAGCTGAAAAGACTTTAGAGAAATTAGTTTATTTTTTTGCGCTCTACCTAGAATTGATTGATCTACATAAAATTGAATAGTTTCCGGAAAAAGACTAATAGTAAAATATTTCATAATTTTAAAGCTGTGAAGTTAGAAAATTCTTTATTTTCAATATATTTTAACAAAAATTTAAGCTATTATACACTTGACATTTCTATTTTATAGTGATATAATGTAAAAAGTTGAAATTGGTCATTCATAAATTAAAATAATAAAAGATGGAAAACTTAGAACTGCACCAATTAATTCCTATGCTCTCTATACCTATTTATTTGCTGATTTTAATCTTTTGGAATAAAACAGTAGAAAAATTTGGAAGAGCTAAAATTTTTTTCTTTCACGCACTTCTTTCCCTTATCTTATATTTCTTTTATAGAAGTTTGGGATATATGGAAAATGATATGTACTGGTTGAAAATATTTCTCTCATTAAGTAAAATATTTTTTTACTTAACTTGGATATTTTTCATCATATTTTTATTTTTATTCGTGACAAAATTCAATAAAAAAGCCGCTAAATAGCGGTTTTTGTTTTAAATACTTGACAAATATACTTTATAGTGATATAATGTAAAAAGTTAAAAATGATCTTTAAACAATTTAAATAGAATAAAAAATGGAAACAGAAACACAAACTCTCATCATGATCATTATTGTAAGTATTTTGGTCATAGGAATTTTATTCTCTGTATGCAAAAGTTTAATTTCAGAGATTAAACTTATAAAAAATGAACCAAGTCTCAGACATTGGATTGTGATATTCGGGTATGTATCTGCCGTCGTTTGTGCTTTATCTTTTTTGTATATTCTCACAGAGGAAGCATTTAATGTTTCCATAAGCTTACAAGGTCTTATTATAAGACATGTAACAAGAACGTCTTTTCTTCTCTCTTATTTGTTATTTATTATTTCGTTTGTAATAAAGCTTTTCCAGGAACGAAAATTAAATAAAAAATCTCTAAAAGAGAGAAAGAGTTAGTATAAACACAAAAACCGCGACAATTAGTCGCGGTTTTTTTATTTATTTGATTTGATTAAATATTTTTAATACCATCCATTACTGCGTCCACATCATCTAATCTTGATCTCCCTTCTCCAGATTGTGATCCAATCATTTCTGCTGGCTCATTAATTTTAAGATTAACTCTTGCATTATTTTTCATTCCGACTACACGAAGAAGTGTACGAATTGCTTTGGCAGTTGCTCCTTGGCGACCAATAATTTTACCCATATCATCTTTTCCTACATCTACAGTGATGAGAACTCCCATTTCATCAACTTTTCTATCTATCTTCACATCAGCGGGATTGTCTACTAAACTCTTCACTATATATTCTACGAATTCTGAATCTTTAACCATATATTTTATTTTCAAATTATTTTTCTAAACAAAATTTAATAACAAATTTATTATATCACACAGAAAATCGCCTTTTTGAATCTTAACAATTTAAATAAGATCTAAAAGTTAAAAAATTATTTCTTTTTTAATTCTTTCTTTGGTTTGGTAACTGATTTTTTAGGTAAAACATTTTTCTTTTTACCTTCTACTAAATTTTGAGCTACGAGAAAATTGTAAACTGTTGGAGTAACTTGTGCTCCCACACCCATCCAATATTTGATTCTTTCAGCTTTGAATTCTTTTACTCCGCTTTTGGCGTTATAAAATCCCAAATCCTCAATATATTTATGAGTTTTTGGTTTGTAAGTTTGAGGAGTGACAATCAATTTAAAATGAGGATCATTCTTCCTTCCAAGTCTTTGTAATCTGATTTTTAGCATAATAAATTTGAATTAATTTTTATCCCGATAATATATCACGTTTTTACAAAAAAGAAAAGTAGCATCATTTGCTACTTTTTAATTTAATTACTTTATTTGACCTTTACGGCTTCTTGGAAACCAGATAAGCCACAGAATCACAAAACAAATAACTATAGAGAAAGATAAGATATTAGTGCTGGAAAAACCATTTTTCAACATCTGCACATATTCTCTTTTGAAGAAAATAGAATCGTTTCTTATCTCAATCTTATTACCGTTTTGCCCAAAGTGTTCAAGGATATCAATAAAATAAACATTTTCAGAATCAGATTCTGATATAAAGATTAAAAATCTTTTATTTACTTTATATTTCTCAAAATAATTCCTCTGAATTAATCCTGAGGAGTTTGAAATCCTTTCTTTTCCATAAGGTAAATAATTTACCTTCAATTCTTCACTAACAATTTCCGGTGAATAGGTCCAATTTTCTGGAATCTTTAAAATCGGAGTTTCTTGATAAAATCTTTGTGTTTCAGAAGGAATAAAAAACAAAATAAGAAACAGGGTAATTATCAGTACAAGAGAAGCTGTTAGTTTTTTAAGGAATCTGCGGTTCCTTGTTCTTTTGTTTTCAAATTCTATTACCATTTTGTGAGAATGTTAAAGTGTTTATACTATTGTTAAAAGATCATTTTCTAACCTCATACTACAAAATAAAACCTATTTCGTCAAGGACAAAAGTTATTCTTTGATTAATTCGTAATCAATCTGTTTTAAATCTAAATTTGTGCTTTTGACTTTGATTTTTATTCTGTCACCAATTCTAAACTGCACCCCGCTATTTTCTCCAAAGATTCTAGATTTCTTTTCATCATAAATATAAAAATCATCACCCAAATCTCGTAATCTCACCATACCTTCAGATTTACTTTTAGCTTCCTCTACATAAATTCCCCACTGAGAAACTCCAGAGACAATACCGTCAAAAATTTGTCCTGTTCTATAACTCATATATTCTACCTGCTTATACTTTACACTTCCTCTTTCAGCATC
Organism: uncultured Candidatus Saccharibacteria bacterium; assembly: GCA_964577625.1. GTDB lineage: Bacteria > Patescibacteriota > Minisyncoccia > Phycocordibacterales > UBA5272 > UBA5272. Next base: position 5,849 of record CAZNZP010000022.1, on the reverse strand, counting down.
TTGTGCTTCTTTTTCTCTTTTACTTGCTAGGTCACACATTCTATCAAAAAATGGTTTCTCTTCCGCCTTTGGAAAGTCTTTTTTCAAAACTCTAGTCAAAATTCTGTGAAGCATAATGTCTGGATATCTTCTGATTGGAGAAGTAAAGTGAGAATAAAATGGAAAAGCGAGTCCATAGTGTCCGACATTTTGAGTAGAATAAATTGCTTTTTGCATAGAACGAGCAATATGAAGTGAGAGCAAATCTTTTTCTGCTTCTCTGTCTTCTCTTTTTAATTTTTCCATCAGTTTATTTAATTCTTGAGAAGGTATGAGACCGTCCATAAATCTCACCTTTTCTCCAATAGAGCGAATAAATAAATCCAACTCATGCATCTTTTCAGAATCTGGAGTATCGTGAATTCTGTAAATAGAAATAATTGGAGAATTAGTCCTCACTTGTTCATCATAAATAAATTTGGAAACTCTTCTATTGGCTAAAAGCATTAATTCCTCAATTAACTGATTAGCTTCAGTTAATTCTTTTGTATAAACATCTATAGGTACACCATTCTCATCTAACTTAAATTTAACCTCTTCAGAATCTATGACTAACGCTCCGTTGTTTACTTTTTCTTGATCTAGTTTTTTTGCAATTTCATTTAATATAAATAATTCTTTATGATAAAGTTTGCTTTCATCTTTAATACTTTCTAAAGCTTCTTCGTAGGTAAATCTTTTAGTCGATTTGATAATCCCCCTACCAAACCATTCATTTTTTACTTGAGCATCTTTATCCATTTCAAAGACAGTACTCATAGTCAATCTGTCCTGCCCTTCCACAAGAGAACAAAGATCATTGGATAACACTTCTGGGAGCATTGGAATAGTCCTGTCTACAAGATACACACTTGTCTCACGAAAAACAGCTTCTTCATTCATTTTGGTATCTTCTTTCAAATAGTGTGACACATCAGCAATATGAACTCCTACTTCATAATTTCCATTTGCTAATTCCCTGAAACTGATTGCATCATCAAAATCTTTTGCATCAGCTGGGTCAATAGTCATAGTCAGAATCTCTCTAAAATCTCTACGGCCATTTATTCCGTCTTCGTTTATAATTTTATCTTCTTCTGTTATCCCTCTTTCATGAATCGCTTTAGCTTCAGCTTGTACTTCTGGACTTGGTTCACTAGCAAATCCTCTCTCAAGTGCAAAAGCAAGCATTTCCGCATCATTTTCTCCCGGCTTTCCAAGTACTCTTACCACTCTCGCAAAAGGAGATCTTTTCGGATCTTCCCATTTAGTAATTTCTGCCACAACTTTATCACCAACTTCTGCTCCCATAGCATCATCTTTAGCAATAATAAAATCTATATAAGTCTTTTTATCGTCTGGCACTAAAAAGTACATTCCATTTTCCTCTTCCAATCTTCCAGCGTGAGCATACTTTGCTCTCTCCAAAATCTCTGTGACTTTTCCATAAAAAATATCTTCATCGCTCTTTTCTTTCTTTCTCTTACCAAGCACTTCCACCTCCACCATATCACCATGAAAAGCACAATTCAAATGTTCGCGATCTATAAAAATAGATTCATTTTTATCAAAAGCTTCATCAAGCTTCTCATGATGTTCGAGTAAACGGACATAGCCATCACCTTTACTTGATAAAGTGATTCTTCCGTGTATTAACTTTCGCATAGACATAATTTTCAAAGTTAGTATAACATGAAAAAATTTACAAAATAAAAATATACGAAATATAAAACAAAAAGTATACTTATATTTGTTCTTGATTTTTTATTTTCTCAGCTCTGTCAATTCTTTTATCACCTCTCGCTGCTAATTTTGCAGTCTCCTTTTTTAGCAGTTTCCTTTGTGCTATTTTTGCTGCCTCTTGCTCTGCGATTTTTACTGCTGCTTTTTCACTACTTTCTAATATGGCCTTTTCAGCAATTTTTTCTCCTGATTTAATACCTCCTCTTAAAATACCTCTTAGAGCCCCTTTAGTTATCAAGCTACCAACAGCTCCAACTCCTGTGAAGTCGGCAGCTAAAAAGGCTGCACCAGCAACACCGTGCACACCCCTTCTCCAGCCTTCTATTTTTTTATGTGTCCCATATTGCTCTCCCTTAAATGCTTCGGTTACCATCTTGGCGCTACCGACAATTGGCACAAAATCGACTATATTTGTAACTCTTTTTTTAATGAGATAGATATCATCAGCTTTCTTTTTTGCTGCCTCTATTCTCTTTTTATCACCACTCTCTTTTGCAGCCATTAACTCCTCCATCACTTTGCGAGATGGTGAATCTTCTACATTCTTATCCTTTTTGTCTTTTTCTAAATTGTTATTTTTTGGAAATGATTCTAATGACATATTATTAAAATAAAAAATTAAACTCTCAAAATTAATATAACATAAAATCTATTTGAGTATTCTAATCTCCCCCATTTCTTCTTTGATAAACCCATTAATTTCTAGACTCATGAGAGCGACAAGTGAATCTGTATAAGTCGTCCCAAATTCCTCTTCTATTTCTGAAAGTAAAACATCTTTTTCTACACTTCCAGCCAAAATAATTTTTTGTAAAAGATTTCTCTCATTTTCATTTAATTTTTTTAATATTTTCTTTAATTTTTCTTCATCATTTTTATCTTTAAAATTCAAATCTAAAATCCTTTGTTCATTATCACTAATACGTAACATTTCTAAAATATCTACTTCACTTAATACTGGTGTAGCACCGTCCTGAATTAATTTGTTGGACCCAGAAGAAGCTTCCGCAAAAATATTGTTGGGAATAATACCTACATTTTTACCATATTCCATAGCAAGTCTCGCAGTGATGAGAGTACCACTTTTTTCTCCAGCTTCTACGATTAAAACTGCATCCGAAATTGCTGCCATGATTCTATTTCGTGAAGGGAAAAAATAAATCTGGCTTTTTTTATCTTCTGCATATTCGGAAATCATTAAATTTTCTTCCTCTAAAATTTTCTCTGCCAAATCTAAATTACTTGCTGGATAAAGAACTTTGGAAGAAAGCCCAGACCCAGGAATAGAGATAGTTGGAAAATTATTTTTCAAAGCTAATTTATGAGCCCAAGAATCTATACCCATAGCAAGCCCAGAGACTATAATTATTTTTTGACCTATTAAATATTTTAAAAGATAATCTAGTGCCTCTCTGCCGTAATTGGTATTTTTTCTACTTCCTACCACAGTTAAGATTTTATATTCTTCTCCATTAAAAGTTTTTTGTAAAAAATTATGTAAAACTTCTTCATTTTTAAATCTAAAATAAAGCTCTTCCGGAGTATCTCGAATTTCTAAAAGTGGAGACAAAAGTGAATATTTATGAAAATCTTTTTGTTTAATTTTAAAAGTTGGAAAATCATCAAAAGAAGTTTTGATTTCTTCCACACTTTCTAAATCTTCTTCTAAATTATTTTCTTCTTTTTCTTCTAAGGTGTCGGGTGACATAATTAATTTTATTTTAGCATATTAAAATTTTCCAAATAAAAAACTCCACACAAAAGTTAAAATTTAAAATGTGTGAATTATATATTAATCAATTTAAATTTTAATTTGTATGGAGTAAAAAGAATAAAGATTTTTACAGTCACAACCTAATAAGCTGCACCAGAAAAATAAAATCCTCTACCATTAATGATATAAACATTGTTTGGAGTGTTTAAAGAAAGATGTGCATCCTCAATCATCTGATTAGTAGTCTTATCTCTATAAACAGTCTGATCATAACTTTCATAAAGTCTGCCTTTATAAGCAAAAACAAAAGAAAAGCAATCTTTTTCTGGAACTTCATTGTCATATCTATCAACAATCCTAAAAATCTCTTCCCGTCCAACCAATTTAATTCCTGTGAAAAAATATTCTTCAAATAAATATTTAGCTATTTCTTCGGAAGAATAATCTTTTAGGATTATATGAGGAATGAAAGTGATGTTGGCATTTCTGACAAAATTGTCATAATTTTTATACTCAGTTTGAGGTTGAGTATTCCTTTCTTCCACACTGTAAGATTTTTGATTTTGGATTTGCTCACTCCTTTGAGGAGGAGTTTGCGAGATTCGAGGAGCTGAATTTGAGGTAGTGCTTCCATTTCTTTCTATGCCCCAATTTTGAACTTCATAAGCCGAAGTCTTGTACTGTCCATCATCTAAATAGATTTTGAAAAAATCATTTTTATTATTTCCCCATCCAGCATCCAGAATATGCCAACGATATTTTCCAACAAATTGTGGTTTTAGAGAAATTGTTATATCTCTAAAGCACTTATTGTTTACACTTCCATTCTTTATCATATTCACATAGTCACATAATTCTATTTCTGTCTGAGACCAAGTCTGACCATTTTTTAGATTCATTTTTCTTATATAAACCTTAAAAAACTTACAAAAGAAATCGTTGTCTCCATCATACCCATCAACATAAACATGTGGATAATAATTTTTACTATAAGATGAATTAGTAAAAATTCCACGAACGTTAACGCTAGATCTAGATTTTTCCATAATAGCAAATGCTGTATAGTCATCATTGATAGTCAAATTATCCCAGGTCATTTTTTCATAATACGGTCTATCAGGTTGCCAAACCCCTTGCTCAACAACTGAAGAATTATTATTACTATTTTCTGAAGAATAATTTTTTGGTTGTTCGGTTTGAATAGGGTTTTGAGATGACAAATCTTGCGGAGATTTTAAAGTTTCTTGTTTTTTAGTTTCTACTTTTGCGGTTACCGATTTATTGTTATCAGGAAAATAAGTCCTTTTTATTTTTACCGCACTAAATCCCACAACACTACCTAGGACTAGACAAAAAAAGAAATTCCAAAGTGAAAATTTTTTTCCCATTGGAAGGAAAAAAGTAATTAAGATATCTTCCCATCTATTTATTTGGCGATGGCGAAAAACATCTTTAGTATTAATGCTAATAATCTTACCGCGAGCCTCAAATTCTTTAGGGACTATAATCTTTCCCCAAAGACCAAGAAGGAAGAAAAAATATGTCCCCTCCTCCAAAACTCTAATCTTTTTATTCAAAACTCTTAAAACTAAAATCCTCTTCTCACCATATGGCACAGAGACCATAGAATTGGAAAAGAAAAAAGTAGCTAAAAGAATTTGAACCACATAACTTCCTGGAGCAAATCTCATTCCTTTATATACAAGAAAAGCGTAGATTGCTGCCCACAATAAGACTATTTTCAAAATTGAAAATAAAGTCTTAATTCCTGACGCTTTGATGTCTTCTCTCATTTTCTTTATTTTTTAATTTGTTTGTAAATGAACTAATTTGAATATATTTTGATTTCTAAAATAAAAAAGAGCTTATTAGACTCTTTTAAACTTAAAAAGTAACAACTTTAACTAAAATTAAAATACTACATATTCAAATAAAAATCAAGGGTAATTTTGTGGACCCTAGCGGATTCGAACCGCTCACCTCCGGAGTGCAAAACCGGCGCTCTACCAAATGAGCTAAGGGCCCTCTTGGAACGGAAATTATTATAGCATAAGAAAAATAATTTTGGAAGATTAAAAGGGTTGGAGGTGCGAGCGGGATTCGAACCCGCGAATGACGGTTTTGCAAACCGCAGCGTTAAGCCACTTCGCCATCGCACCAGTGCAAATATTTTAGCACAAAAATTTGATATTTAAAATTTCAAAAAAATATGCTAAAATAATCCAAGTAAAATGCTCGGGTGGTGGAATCGGTATACACGAAAGACTTAAAATCTTTTGCCTCACGGCTTGCGGGTTCAAGTCCCGCCCCGAGCACATATGAATATAATAACCTCAATAATTTTGGGTATAGTTGAAGGTATTACAGAGTTTTT
>CAZNZP010000021.1:0-10470 GCA_964577625.1 uncultured Candidatus Saccharibacteria bacterium | reverse complement strand
CTTTGGAAATTAACATTTTCTGGGGAAAACTAAGCCCTTAAAAAAGAGTTAAATTATAGGTATTGATCTATCTTTTTAATACCAAATTCTGGGAAATTTAGATCAGCTGGAGAATCCACCATAAACTCTATACATCTGACTGCTTCAGACACATCAATAAAGTCATTAGTTTTAACATTAGTGCCACCTTTTTGAAAGAAATTTGTATTCATTTTATCAGGATAAAAGCCGCAAACTGATACATTGAACGGTGCCACTTCAAGTAAAAGTGAATCTGTAAAACCTTTTACCGCATATTTACTTGCTCTATAAACAGATCTGCCAGCTTTTGGAATAATCCCTGCTTGGGAGATAATATTTATAATTCTACCTGAACGTAACTTTTTCATATAAGGTAAAACTTTTTGACTTAAAAGTATTGTTCCTAGAGCATTCACTTCTAAAACTTTTTCAATTTGTACTGGATCATTTTCTTCCAAATCCCCTTCTATCCAAACCCCAGCGTTATTAATGAGAACGTCAATTTTTCCATATCGCGCAATTACATCTTTTACAGCTTTTTCTACTTCTTTATTTTTGGTGACATCAGCTACCACATAGTCATCCACACCTTCATATTTTACTGCTCTTATACATCTATCTTTAGAACGAGATAGAATTATAACTGTGTGATTTTTAGAGAGTTTCTTAGCGGTAGCTAGACCAAGTCCATCTGTACCACCAGAAATCAAAATTACTTTTTCTTCTATTTTTGACATATATAAAAATTATAACACGCAAAAAATTTCACTTTAAAAAAGTTTCGCAATTTGCTATAATTTAAAAGCTTGGACGATTAGCTCAGTTGGTAGAGCGCTACATTGACGTTGTAGATGTCAGAGGTTCGAATCCTCTATCGTCCACAAAAATAATGATAAAAATCTGAAAGATTTTTGAATATATTTTTGGAAGATAAAGGATGAGAACTGAGTCGTCTACGAAGTCACGAACGAAGTGAGTGAGACGACGAAGCGGGGTCGCGAAATAATGAGCGTAGCGAATATATTTGGTGACCGAATCCTCTATCGTCCACAAAAAAAATGAAGACATAAACATGTCTTCATTTTTAATTAATCTTCTTGTGGACCACTAGGATATTCGTTTAGCCCAGCTTTTTCCATTTCCCTATACAAATTTATAAAAGCTTTAGCAACTTCTGGGTATTTAGAGCTAGTCCATCCACCACTTAAAGCAAGTCTAAAATGTATTGTCTTAGAGTTTTTATTTTTATTATCTTTACTATTATTCTTTTCATATTCAGTCATAGAAAGATAATAATCTCCATTATTGCCAGCGTCCATCCACAACTGAACATCACGAATGTCTAGATCATCCCCAAAAATTGACATAATCTTAAAATTTAAAAGTTACTATTCTGTTCTTAAAATAACAAAATTACATAAAAATACAAGCCCTATTCGTGATGATATTTACCATTTTTGAGAATAGAAATACTTCTATAAATCTGCTCTATTAAAATTGCGCGGACCAATTGATGAGGAAAAACTAATTTAGAAAGACTTAAAATTAAATTAGCTTTTTCTTTTACTTCTTCATTAACCCCAAAAGCTCCACCTGTGATAAAAATAATTTTCCCTATCCCCTCATTCATTTTCTTTCCAAAAATTTCTGCCAATTCTCCATTAGTTTTTTGTTTTCCATTCTCATCTAAAAGTATAATGAAATTATTTCCTTTTCCTTGTCCCGCTACAGCTTTAGCGACAGCGGATTTTTCTAAAAGAGAAAGTATTTTTTCAGATTCTTTTTTAATCTGAACATCTTTATTGGAATCATCCTCACTTTTTAAAATAGTCCAAATGAGATCAAAATCACTCTTGATCCTAGTCTCAAATTCAGAAATAAAATCTTCTAGATTTTTATCATGTTTTTTACCAATGGTAATGATTTGAAATTTCATATTTAAAACTATTTTAGCATTTTATCCATTTAATATAAATTAGTACAAAAATAAACCTACGATTCATTTCGTAGGTTTAGGGATTAGTTGATTTGTTCAATTTTTTTCATGAAAGAAAAAATTTTTGTTTTGTATGTTTTATCTTCCTGATTGTAAGTAAAAAGTTTTTGAGTAATATTTTTGTCTTTATAGTATTTATGAGTAGCTAATTTCTCACCCACCACCTCTATGGACTCCTCAAAACTTTCAAACTTAATTTTGCCAGCACCCCAACCAAAAGGATTGTTATTCATACATCTTTTACCACCAGTAGATTCCTGAGTAGCAATGGCTGGGAGCAAATTGTAAGGGAGATTATATCTTTCAGCAACTTCTACAAATTTGTATCCGTAACCTTCTAAAGGCATTTTGCCTTCACTGAAAAATTTATCAATTTTTTCAGCTTTTAACTCCCTTACTGAATCTTGTTTCAATCTCTCCAATTCTTCCAAATCAACCATCTTGATTTTGTTAGAATAAAATTCTAACTGTTGATCAGCGTTAGTTTTTAAAGTTCCTAAAAAGGAAATTAGAAAAATAAGAGAAATCGAAATCCAAAGAACATTTTTTTTCATTACTAAAAATTTTAATTAAAAAATAAATAGACTTTTAAGAAAAATCTATTTTTATTACCATATTCTATATAACAAACTAGGCACTAGATTGTCAAAATTTTAGGTTAAGACAAATTAACAAAGCTTCTAAATGATAAATATTTGAATTAAAATCTCTTTTTTATTTCCCATTTTTAAGCTATAATCTTTTTATAAAATTTTAATAACACTATAAAACTCCTATCTATTGAGACTAGTTGCGACGAAACCGCCATTGCTATTTTTGATTTTGAGAAAAAACAAAAAGGAGAAATAAAATTCTCTCTTTTGTCTAACCATGTCTTATCTCAGATAAATATTCACCGAGAATTTGGTGGGGTTTTTCCGTCATTAGCTAAAAGAGAACATGCTAAAAATATTGTAAAAATATTCACCGAATGTTTGAAAGAAGCTAATCTTTATAAAGAAAAAAAGGTAAAAATAAAAGAAAGTAAAAAAGACAAAATAAAAAATCTTTTAGAAAGAGAGTCTGAAATGTTTGAAGAATTATTGGAGTTAGCTTCTAAAATTGAAAAACCGAATTTAAAAGCCATCTCAGTCACTTCTGGACCAGGACTCGCTCCAGCACTTTGGGTAGGAATAAATTTTGCTAAAGCTTTAGCTATTCTTTGGAATATAAAAGTTTACCCTGTAAATCATATGGAGGGTCATATAGTAAGTGGTCTTGTCTCCCCTGTTTCTGAAAAAAAGTTTGTGATAAAAAATGTTTCTACTCCGGCTCTAGCTTTACTTATTTCTGGTGGACACACTGAGATAAATCTTTTCCAAAAAATTGGAGAATATAAAAAGCTTGGACAAACTGTAGATGATGCTGTTGGCGAAGCTTTTGATAAAGTTGCTCGCTCACTTGATCTCCCCTATCCTGGTGGACCAGAAATTTCTAAAATTGCAGCTCTCGCTAGAGAAAATAGATTGGAAATAATAAAAGAATTTAAACTTCCAAGACCAATGCTTCATTCAAATGATTTAAACTTTTCTTTTTCTGGTTTAAAAACAGCTGTAATTCATACAATTCAAAAATTAAAAGAAGCAGGGAAAAGTGAAGAAGAAATTAAAAATATAATCTCTTTGGATTTTGAAAATGCTGCGACAGAAATTTTACTTAAAAAAGTTGGCGATGCCGTGGAAGAAAATAATGCCAAAAGTCTCGTGATTGGTGGAGGAGTAATAGCTAATACTTTTATTAGAAAAAACTTTTTAGAATTTTCTGAAAAAGAAAACTTGGCTTTGTATTTACCTGAAAAATTCTTAACTGGTGATAATGCTTTTATGATTGGAGTGGTAGCTATAATACAAATTCTTAATAAAAAGAAAAAGACTAAAATTAAAAATATAAAAGCCGACAGCAATTGGAGTGTAGAAAATTTATAAAATAAAAACACGGATCAAATCCGTGTTTTAAAAATGCTAAAAATTTGAAAGAAATTGTTTTTTTGTGTTTTCTCTAAAACGGGACTGATTCAGAAAAACAATTTCTGAAAATTTAGATAACTTTATTCAATAGTCTTAATATACTCTTCAATTTGAGTAGCTAATTCTGGTTGTGCTTTAGCTAAATTTCTTAAAACTGTAATAGCTGCTCCCTTATTTCCAAGATCTACATAAATTCCAGAAAGAAGTACTGCGGAATTAATATCGTCTGGATTGACTTCTAAATTCTTTTTGAGAATAGAAATTAATCTATTAGTTTCATTAGCCGCCTTGTAAGCTTCATAGAGACTTTGGTCAACATTCATAGTCCCGTCTAGGTTTATTAACATCTCCTCACCCAAATCAAAATTTCCGACATAAAGATTAGTTAAAGCATATATACTTTTAGCATTAGTATAACCCCTATCAGAATCATACATTTCTCTTGCTAAATTATTTGCTTCCTCAAATTCTCCAGCTGCAAGCAATTCTTTAATGTACGAAATAGTAATACTTTGCTTCATAGGTGCCATATTATGAGCCATCTCTCCATATTTAAGAGCTAAACCATTATCACCTATTCCTCCCAAGAAAGCTGCAAAAATAGAAGCACTTCTAGGATCAGGTCTTTTATCAAGTAACTCCTCATAAGAATCTTTAGCGGTAGAAATAAAATCAGAAACTAATCTATAAACTGGGAGATATTCTTCTGTTTGTGGAATTTGAGCAGTAGCTATTTCATTATAAAGACCTAGAGCTGTTTGAGATAACTGTTCTCTACTTTCCATTTGAGCAATACCTCCAGCAGCTATAGCTTTTTTAAAGGAAACTAAACTTCTACCCAAAGTTGTCACAGGATCCTCTCCTTCTACAGCTTTTGGTGATAAGCCACGAATAATATTTCTATTCGCTTCTATATATTTTATATTTAACAGATACAATCCTGCTAATAAAGCAAGTAAAACTACTGGACCAAAAAGTATCATTTTACTTTTAGCTTCAGAGTTTGAAAGTTTTTCAGCACCTTTTACTTCTTTTCTAATACTATATTTAGAAGCAATGAAAGCGAGTACTATAAAGAATAGTAAATAAGAAATCAGATTATCAAAAACAAAAATATTATGGATAAAGTAAGCAATCAAAAGACCGGTTAATAACGACTTTTCAATAAAATCAAAGGAGCTTTTATGTGCTCTACCACCTTTACTAAACCACATCATCCAAATTGCTCCTACGTATAAAGCTAAATACGCAATTAACCCTAAAGCTCCTGCTGCGATAAGCCAATCCATAAATACATTATGAGATCTATCAAACCATGGCTCTTGAGCATACATTCTTGCATCATTATATTTTGAGAAAACATGATAATAGTTGTCTTGTCCCCAACCTAAAATAGGTCTTTCTTTAAATCCTTCCAAAGACATTTTGATATTTAAAAGACGAGAAGTAAAAGTGCCGTCACCAGAAATACTCATCAAACTTTCATAAGTGGAGCTTGGATTATAAAGTTCGGCTTTAAGTTTTGAGAATGTAGAAACAAGAGTTGTTGGATTCGCAAAAGTAGAAATTTTAGACAATCTACTTAGAGTGCTAGAGTTTTGAATAAAAGAAGTGTTACCAAAAGCTACTAATCCTACATATCCTAAGACTACTAAGACCACTATAGCTAAAGAAACTCTTCTTTTGTTTTTCAAATCTTTAAACTTTCTACTACCAATAAGAATGATTAAAGCAGACACAAAAACTCCAGCTGCGAATCCTACTTGAGCTCCACGAGTCTGAGTGTAAAAAAGTACAACAAGGTTTAGGAGAGCCATTAATAGATACACCCAATTATTGTTAGCATTTTTTTCTTTTTTATTTTCAATATAAGCTAAAACAAATAAAAAGATGAAGAAAACTGCGTAAATCGCTAAATAAGTAGAGTTTCCTAAAGAAGCATCAAGTTGAACCCCACCTTGAGATGGTGCAAATTTACTTCCAATCGCATCCCTTAAAGCTGGTAAATATTTCATCGGTGCAAAGTTTGGTAGACCAAGCAATTGAAGTAAAGATAGAAGAAGTACTGGAATATTTGATAAGAATAAAATAAATTTATATTTCGCCCAGCTAGCTTTATCTTTAAATAAAGTAATAAGCATTAGGAAATATAAGAAAAGATGTGCATGAGAGCTAAATCCTTCCATTCTTTCATAATTTGAAAAGAAAGATCGTAATGGATCTACTGAAAATATATCTGCTAAAAGTAAAACGAAAACGAAAGTACCGTAAATCCAAAGTAGTGCAGATTTTTTGGGTCTGAAATTTTTATCCAAAATCATAAGCATTATCCATGCCGCTGCTGCAATTTCTACTAAAATTCTAAAAGCAAAGTTTTTACCGGTAATGTATGGAAATAGCATTGAGTTCCAATCAACTCCAAATCCGAATCCGGCAACATAAAACGCTAAAAATGGGATTATAGCTAAACAAGCATACATAACCCCTCTCAAAAATTTATTTCTATTTGTGTTCATAAAATAATATCACTTAAACCTTATTGTTTGTAATTTAAAGATTATATCATAATAACTACCCTCCAAACACTTCACTTTTTCAGAATAAATTGAATAATATTAATTCAATTCTTTCACCATATAACTCCCCTTTAAATGATATTCGAGTTTTTTATAATACTCCCGAACACCGACACCAGAAATAACGGCGATTTTTTTATAATTATTTTCTTTAGCTATTCTTTCTGCTTCAGCCATTAATCTTTTTCCAAATCCAATATGTTGAGACTGATTCCCCTCTTCACCAAACTTTTTCACTGTCCCATAAACATGCAACTCTCGAATAAGAGCGGTCTTATCTGCAAGCACTTCAAGATTTTCATATTTTAGAAGCTCATTATCAAAATGATCTGACTGTAAACGCAATCTCACAAATCCAGCAAGTTTATCATTATCTTTTTCATTAATATATTCTAAAAAGTACTCAGTGCCAAAATTAGTATCATATTTTGTCACTCTCAAATTAAAATCTTTATCATCTACTTCTGTATCACGAATCTCTCGTGCCCGAATATCTTGTTGTACAAACCCTCTTTCTTTTTGATGTTCATCTACTAGCTCACGCATATTAGACTTTTTACTACTAGCCAAAATATATGTCGCTGGAATATCACGAATCATACGGATGAGACGAGTATAATTTTTAATTTCCTTTTCAGAATCAGAAAGCACTTTTATAAGAGTCTCGTCATCGTATGGTTCATAGTCAAAATTTACAAGCTCTTTAGTGAGAGGATCTTTGTAAACTTTTTTAATAAACATTTTATAAAGAAGAGAGGTTTTTAAAATTACACATGGATAAATTTTCAACATGTCTGGATGAAAGTCTTTTGAGTTGTATAAATCACGAAACATTTGCACATCCATTTCTGGATTAGACTCTGGAAGATTCGGCATCATATGATAGACAAATTTAAATCCTGCACTACGCATCATCTCCGTCGCTTCCGCTATACTTTCTTTAGTCATTTCTCTAGCATTAAAATCAAGCACATGCTGATCAAGATGTTGCACACCAATTTCTATTTTAGTCACCCCTAAATAACGAAGCCAATTTAAAGTTTCAAAATTAATATAATCTGGACGAGTTTCTGTGGAAAGACCTATGATTCTACATTCAGCTGTTTCATTTTCTTTTTGGAGATCTGATAAACTTTTTCCCTTGACCTCACCCTGCCCTCTCCCAAGGAGAGGGTTCCCTTTCGACTCTTGCTCTCTAGTTTGGAGCCCCTCCTTGGGAGGGGTTGGGGAGGTTAGAATTTTATACTCATTCGCCGCTCTAAAGATTTCTTTTACAAACCATTCTTGATATTCTTTTTCATAATAATCAAAAGTTCCTCCGATAATAATCACTTCCAATTTATTAATTGGATGACCATTTATTTCTAAAGCTTTTAGACGAGAAGTCATTTGTTTATATGGATCAAAATTATTAGCTAAAGCTCTAGCGGCAGCTGGCTCTTTGGAGAGATAACTTTTTGGCATCCTAGCTTCTGTGGGACAATAAATACATCTTCCCGGACAAGGATATGGCTTGGTGAGAAGTGAAACTACAGTCACTCCAGAATTACTTCTTACTTTTAACCTCTTTAAAATTTGCTCAATTTCTTTTTTCCTTTCTTCATCTAAAACTTCTCTACCAAGAGCTAATCTTTTTTGAAACATTAAAAGTAATTCGCTATTAGTAGGAGTTTTGGTCTTTCCTCTTTCGTGAGCTTTTTTTTCAATATGTAAAATTTTTTTGACTAAAGTTTTCGCATTTAAAGATTTTTGTTTTTTATTTAATTCTTTTCTCACTTCCAAAATCTCCTCGTAAAGTTCGGGAGTTTTAGTGATAAGACGCTTTAAATTGTTTAAGTCTTTTTCGGTATAGACTTTTACAAAGATATTATTAAAAGTATTATTCATCTGACTAATTTAGCAAAAAATAGAGAAAAAAGAAACTTAAAAAATTAATTTAAAACATTTACTGTATAAATTGCTACCGTATTAGAAACTTGAGATTCTTTAAAGTAAATTTTTACTTTGTCTCCTGGTTGACCCCAAGTTGGACCATTATATAAACTAAATGCCCAATTTCCAGACAGGTCTACAACTTCATAAAAATTTCTAAGCACTCCTTCTATGACTGGTGCATAATTTGAAGAAATTGTACAATCGGTATTATTTAAAGTCATACAAATATATGGTCTTGGAGCTCTTGTTCTAAAAAGAAAATATAAATTATTTCTTTGTGAGAGATACATATTTCCTTCTGTAGAAGATAGTGTGCTCATACCAGTATTATTTTCTGGCGTCTTATCATCAGTCGTAGGGATAGTTACTACAGGTTCTTTTGGGGGTGTTGGAGTGGTAGGTTTAGGTTTGGTATTTGTGGTAGTAGTAACTGTAGTTGTAGTTTTTGTGGTGGATACATAAGGAGCTGGAGAAATTGGTTTATCATTATAAGATACAGTTGGAAGTTTGATACAAGTCAACTCTTTCATAACATCTCGCACTTCTTGATTTACACTTCCAGTAACAGTTATCTGATTTCTAAATTGGAATTTACCTAAAGATATCGCTGTAATATGTCCAAAATATCCTGTGGGTTCGACATCCATATATCCACGACTATATAAATATCCCTGCAAAGCTGAGACCTCTCTTCCAGTATCCCCATCTCTAGATCCATAACCAAAGTTTCTTGTCAAAACCACACAATAAGGATAGTCCAAAGGATCTAAGTTTATAAATCTTCCGTTAGTAAAGGAAGGATCATTTTTAATTAAACTATTCCAAAAAGCTGAGCTTAAAAACAAACTTTGATAATTTAAACCTCCGCCAGGAATATTTCCTGTACCACCTTGGGTGTTGTTATAATTTGGATTGTTGTAATAATCTGTACCAGAATAATTTGGGTTGCCATAGTTTGGGTTACCATAATAATCTGTGCCGGAATAATTTGGGTTGCCATAGTTTGGATTGTTGTAATTGTAGTCTGGATAGGAGTAATTTGGGTTGCCATAGTTTGGGTTACCATAATAATCTGTACCAGAATAATTTGGGTTGCCATAGTTTGGATTGTTGTAATTGTAGTCTGGATAGGAGTAATTTGGATCTCCGTAGTTTGGATTAGGATAACCGTAAATAATTGAATCGTATATTGCTTGTAAGTCATTATTTAAATAAGACAAATCCCCATAGCCTGGAACTGTAGAGGTACCCCAAGTCACATCAGAAGAAACTCCATCAGGAAGAACAATATCTGTAGTTGTAGCATACTTTAACAGATTAATATTAAAGGTGGACGGGAAAGCTTGATAACCGTCTGGACATCTTAAAAGCTTTCCATTATAAACACTATTAATAATAAAATAGTCATTACCATCTACAAAAAAATATCTCTGAGAATTAGAATCAAAAATTCTTACCGAGGTAGTACTTGCTGAAGGGTTTACGATTTTTACACAATAAACTAAGCTAGTATTAGCTTCTACAGGCTTTTTTGTATTAAAAAAGACAAAAGCAAAACCTCCGATTAAAATCGAAAAGACCAAGAGATTTAAAATTATATTCTTAAATTTCATATTCAGTAAATATCTCTTTTACTATATTAGTATATCAGATTTTTTACCCAATTTATAAGCTTTGTATCCACACTCTTATCTTTGTATACAGTGTCCACTTTTTTATTTTGAGTTTTACCTATCAAATCTGAGACCCCATTACCTAAAACGAGTCTTTTTAGATAAACTGTTTCTGTTTTATCACCAATATCAGATTTTGCTAAATCTTTTGAAATGGTGACTTTTTGATTTGAATTTTCTTTTGCTTTTACTGTGACAATCTTTGGAGTAAAAGTTTGAACCTTTGATAAAATATTCTCTGTAAAAATTGTATTTTCTTCATC
>CAZNZP010000020.1:0-10844 GCA_964577625.1 uncultured Candidatus Saccharibacteria bacterium | reverse complement strand
TTTACTAGTTGATTTTAGTTTTTGCTTTAAGTTATAATTGAGAGACCATTTATATTTTTATAAAATATATAAAAGTTTTTAGTTTTCTTTATTAAAATAATTAATTTAAAAAACCTAAAGATATGAACATGAACATGACATTCACAAATGAAAATCCTATTAGACCAAAAGAAAGTGAAAATGAAAAAGTTTTTTCATTGAACGATATACCAGAGAATGTCATCGCTAAAGCTAATGCGAAATTGGATTATTTCAATAGAAGAAATCCTGGATTAAATAGTCATAAACGCGGAAAGATTATTAAAATGATGAATATGACTTCAATTTATTTTGATAAATTTGGTCCGCATAGAGCCTAATTTTTTGTGGATAAAAAATAGGACCTTTTTTAATGCGTGATATTATAAAAGTATAACAAAAAGTATGGATAATGAAATTCCAAATGAAAATCGCGACCTGAATGTCGAGATTAAGAATATCTTATACAAGTCTAATCTTTCTTTTGACGAGACTAGGGCTTTTTTTGATGGACTTCAGTATTTGCCAGATGAAGACAAGGCACAGTTTATAGAGATTTTGACTGATGAGCCTGAGCTTATTTATCCTCTTTATATTAATTTTAAAGCTAAGCTCAAAGCTTTACAATCAGAAGATCCAGAAAAAGAATGGGATAAAATTGTAGAGAATGAGCTAGCAGAGTTGGATGATTATTTAGAAAAAAAGGGAATTAAATCCGAATAATAAATATATGGTCGCTTTTGCAAGAATTTTATTGATTGTTGGTGGAATTAATTGGGGTCTAGTAGGTCTCGGTTATTTTATTAAAAAAGATTTGAATTTCATTAATCTTCTTTCTGCTTATTATACTCAGTTGCCAGCTATAATTTACTGTGTGATGGGTCTGGCGGCGATTTGGTTAATTTTTAAGAAATAATATGGTATCTCTTGCTGATCTCGGACAACCAGCAAAAAATTTTGCTAGATTAGTTTTTCTTATTGTCATTATTGCTATTTTTGTAGCACTTTTTCAGACCGGAAAAGATTTTTTAATTTCTAGAGGATTTTTACCTGTTAGTATTAATCAGAAAAAAGTTTTTGTACAAAATTTAAAGTTCGATTATAAGATTATTAGAGTTATAGACGGAGATACTATTGAAATAAGAAGATTAGACGGTAAGATTATAGAAAATACTAGCAAGACTATGAAAGTGAGACTTTTAGGAATAAATTCTCCTGAATCAGTAGATCCTAGAAGACCGGTTGAATGTTTTGGAAAAGAGGCGAGTGATTATATGAAAAGTTTAGTTCAAGGAAAGGTAGCGGCTTTAGAATTTGATTTTACTCAGAGTAAATTTGATGATTATGGGAGACTTTTGGCTTATGTTTTTGTAAAAGATTCTGGCGTAGCTCACAGTAATGTTCGTATGTTGAATGAGCAAATGATAAAAGATGGATATGCTTACGAATATACCTACAATTATCCTTACAAATATCAAGCACAATTTAAGTGGTTGGAAGGGGTGGCTAGAGTCAATTATGTAGGTCTTTGGTCTACTAATACCTGTGAAGGACTAAAGACTCCAGTAGCTCCTCCGGCTAATTAATTTTTTATAATGTTATAATTTTTATATGAGAGACTTTTTTAAACTAATGTGGAGAAGAGGGTGGAAGTTTATTTTGATTGTAGTTGTTATTTGGCTCATTTATTTTTTAATAACCTTTTTCTATCCCAATGCTTTTAATTTTACAAGAAATAAAAAAGCTTCAAATCAAGATTTTCAGACTACCACAAAAACCATACCTTTAAGATTAAGGATTTATAATTTCTTTTTTAACAATCCTGCTCTTGGAGGATTTTCTGGTAGAAACAATATTAATAATATAAATAATAACGCTTCTGGTACAGAAATTATTCCTGAAGAAAATTCTAACAACACTCCCTATATTTGGGGTGTAGGAACAAGCACATCTTACAGAGATAAAAATCGTTTAACACCTGAAGATTTATATGTCTTTCCAAATACAAAAATCAACGCTGTGGCTCAAAATTTTCGCTTCGATGATGTTTTGCTAAAGGAGGGGGGTAGGAATGTATTGAAGGATGGTACTGTTATTACAGGTGAAATCAACACACACTATTTAGCTTCTCCATTTTTCTCTATTGATATTTATGACGCTGACGGAAATTATATTTATTTAATTCCAGCATCTGGACGAATAATGGAAGAAGATGAAAATCTTTTAGCTTTTTCTACCGTTCATAATAGTGGTTTTAACTATTCTCAATATAAAGGGGAAGGATTTTTGGTAATTTGGACAGATAATTCCGAAGTGGAAAGTATTTTAATAAGTAAAATAATTATAGAATAGTTTTACTTTTCTAAATTTTCATTTTTGTCTTCTTCATTGTCATCATCTTTATCTTCATCATCCTCTAAACCTTCTCTTTGCTCTCTTTGTGATTCATAAAAATTTGGAATTGGTCCAGATGGGTTAGAGGTTATAGATTTCTTCTTATCATAATACTCTTTTTTTATTTCTCCTCTTAGATTTTTCATTTCTTTACTGGTAGGTTTTTTATTTATTTTTTCAAAATAAGCTTTTGCTAAGACTTTGGCTGCCACGCCGACCCAAAAAGCAAATATGTCTTTTTGACCATAATGTTCATAAAGTTTCAATTCTCTTTGTTCTTTTATAAAATCATCATCCATCATTTCTTTTAATTCTTCCAAAATTTTTAATTCTTCTTCTTTTTTATTTTCTCTATCTTCTTTTCTCTTTTCTTTTTGAAAATTTTCCCAATCTCTTACCATTCGCACTTCTCTTGCCAAAGCTTCTTTTTCCTTAATCTCTATTTCTTTTGCAAAATAATCTTCTAAAGTTTCGCGAAGATTATCTTTTACTTCTTTTCTAGCCTTTGGTAGCTCAGCTTCAACAATCTCATCTATAGAAAAATGAGGCGGATGTCTGTCTATAATCTCACGCGGATTAATTTTCAATCTGGGAGCTTTAAACCCTTCAAGCATACTATTTTACAAGTTCGTCCACTACTTCTTTTACGAGGGCTCCATCAGCTGAATCTCCGAGCTCTTTTAGTATCATACCAATGAATTTGCCTTTACCACTTGTATCAACATCTTCAGTAGCAAGTTTTTCAGTAACTTTAGCTACAATTTCTTCTCTAGACATCTGAGCTGGTAGAAATTCTTCAATAATTTTAGCTTCAGACATTTCTCCTTCAGCTAATTCTGGTCTTCCAGCAGCATTAAATTGTTCAATAGCGTCTTTTCTTTTCTTTAATTCTCTTTTGAGAACTTTCAAAACTTCTTCATCAGAAAGAGTGTCGGTAGGGGTTCTTTGTAAATATACGAGCTCATTTGTAAAAGCGGCAGTGATCATACGAAGTACACCAACTTTTTCCATATTCTTATCCATCATTGCTTGTTTAAGTTCTCCCTTAATTTTTTCTTGCATATTTTTATTTTACTAGTTATTTTTAAGTATTATTTTCAAATTATAGCATAAAATGAGTATTTTATTTAAGGTCTACGCTTTATGATATAATCTCTAAATATGGATACTTTTACTATATTATTATTCTCTTTTGTTGGGATTTTATTGGTGGTTTTTATAATTGGAATTGTTATTTTAAATAAAAAATTATCCTTTAAAGATGGTAGAGGGGAGATGCAGGTTTTAGCTGAGACCATTAAAGCTTTAAAAGATGATTTGAAAACCGATATTCGAGAAACTAGAATGGAATTGGATCAAAAAATCACTTTTGGACAAAAAGAGAGCAATGAAAATGTAAAATATCAATTTGAAGCCTCACAAAAACTCATTAAAGACATTAATGAGCATCTTGGTAAAGTAAATGAATCAGTGGTAGAAGTAAAAGAAGGTAGCAAGCAGGTAGTAAATATGACTGAACAACTTTCTAATTTAGAAAAAGTTCTCACCAATCAAAAGCAACGTGGAAATTGGGGTGAAGGATCTCTTGAATTAATACTTTCCAACTTTTTGCCAACCGGAGTTTATCAAATGCAATATTCTTATAAAAATGGAGAAATGGTAGATGCGGTAATTTTTATTAAAGATAAAATTCTTCCAATTGATTCTAAATTTTCTATAGACAATTATCGTCGTTCAATTGACGCTCAAAATGATGAAGATAAAAAATATTTCGGAGAAGAGTTTAAGAAAGATATTAAAAAAAGAATTGATGAGACTTCAAAATATGTAGATGAAATTAAAGAAAACACTTTACCTTTTGCTTTCATGTTTATACCGAGTGAATCTATTTATTATGATTTGAATGCGGGAGACAATGGTAATTTGAAAGTAAATACTCAAAAGCTTTTGGATTATGCGCAATCTAAAAAAGTGATTTTCGTCTCTCCAACTTCAATTTTAGCTTATTTGCATTTAGTTATTTCTGGAATTAAAGATAGTAATATAGAAGAAAACGCTAAACAAATTAAAAAAAAAGTAGAGGAGCTTGGTAAGCATATTCAAAAATATGAAGAATATATGCAAAAGCTTGGTAATTCTTTAAATACCACTGTGAATCACTACAATAGTTCTTACAAAGAATTAAAAAAGATAGATAAAGATGTTTATAAAATCACCGATGGAGCTTCTGAGATGACTGTAGAGCCAATACTTTTGGATAGGGTAAATATTGAAGAAT
The DNA here is from genome assembly GCA_964577625.1 of uncultured Candidatus Saccharibacteria bacterium. GTDB lineage: Bacteria > Patescibacteriota > Minisyncoccia > Phycocordibacterales > UBA5272 > UBA5272. The sequence goes on along the minus strand of CAZNZP010000020.1, from coordinate 6,154 downwards.
AAAGTATTTTTATTTGCAAAAATAAGGGTTTTATGATAATATTCGTCTATTAAAAAAGCTAAGATTTTATAAAAATTATTGAAAAATATGACTAATTTTGCAGTTATTCAAACCGGCGGAAAACAATACAAAGTTTCTGAGGGTACAAAAGTAAAGATAGAAAAGATTATTGGAGACTATAAAGTAGGCGACAAGCTTTCTTTTGAAAATGTACTCCTTCAAGTTAATGGGAATGATGTCAAAGTCGGATCTCCTTTTGTTTCTGGCTCAAAAGTGGAAGCTGAGATTATGGATATTGCTAAACACAAAACTGTGGAAGTGGTAAAGTATAAAGCTAAATCAAATTATCACAAGAAAAATGGTCACAGACAACCATATTTTGAAATCAAAGTCTTAGCTATATAATCTAAAAAATAAAAACCTGAGAATTTCTCAGGTTTTTATTTTATCTTTTTACCCTCTATGCTCAAAAGCTTCTCTAAAAGTATTTCTATCTACGTATTCAATATCAAGTCCAGAAGAAAGTCCTCTCGCCAAAGTAGACATTTTTACATTTTCAATACCGACAATTTGTGAAAGAGTTTTTCTTAAATAGTTTATAGTATTTTCTCCTTCATCGGTAGCTGGCAAAGCAAAAATAATTTCTTCTATTTTATTTTCTTTTTGTAAATTATTGTGTATAAGATTTACAAGTTCACGAATATTTATCACTTCACTAGGTTTTTCTGTCAAAAAGGGGAGTAAATTTCCTAAGACAAAGTATTTACCACTATAAAATTTTGTTTTCTCTATAGCGTCAATATCTAATTCTTTTACGACTATCATTAGAGATTTCTCGTCTCTCATTTGATTGGTACAAATGTCACAAAGAGTAGAAGATTTTTGATTAGCATTTTTACTAAATACTCTTAGACATTCTCCACAAATATTTGCAGAATCCTTAAGAGCTTCAATATTTCTAGCCAATTCTTGTTTATAATTATTTTTCTCACGCATTAGAAAATAGACAAAACGAGCGGCTTGTTTAGGGCCGATGCCAGGGAATTTTAGAAATAATTCTTGCAATTTTTCAGAGGGGTTCATACAGGTTTATATTTTAACTGAAATCTTTTTAAAAGTCATCTGGTACATCCACACTTGGCATTTCAAAATCTCCAAATTCATTTTTATCAATAGACAAGAAGGATGTCTTTTTATTATCAAAGTAAAGTTCTACTTTTCCAGTTGGACCATTACGGTGTTTTTCAATTAAAATTTCAATGACATTTTTCTTATCAGAATTTTCATCGTACTTATCTTCACGGTGAATAAACATCACCACATCAGCATCTTGCTCAATAGATCCAGAGTCACGAAGGTCAGAAAGACGAGGTCTACCTCCACGAGATTCTACGGCACGAGAAAGCTGAGAAAGGGCAATGACAGGCACATTAAATTCTTTAGCAATACCTTTAAGAGAACGGGAAATTTCGGTCACCTGATTTACCATACTGTCATAGCTTCTAGCAGTACCCATTAGTTGGAGATAGTCTACTATTACGAGACCAATTGTCTTTTCATGATTTAATTTTCTCAAAACCGAACGCATATTCATAGCAGTATTAGCTGGTTTATCATCAATGAAAATTGGTGCTTGCATAAGTTTATGCATACCTTCCTGAAGTCTTTCTATCTCTTCTTCCATGTTTAATTTTCCTGTACGAAGCTTCCAGCCGTCCACTTGAGCTTCTGCAGAAAGCATTCTATCTACTAGCTGCTGTTTACTCATTTCCAAAGAAAAGACTACGGTAGGAACATTTGACTTTACAGCTGCATTTCTAGCCAAGTCTAGAGCTAAAGAAGTTTTACCGACGGATGGACGAGCGGCGAGAATAATGAGGTCTGATTTTTGAAAACCAGAGAGTTTATTGTCTAAATCTTTGAATCCACTAGGCACTCCACGAACTTCATTTTGATTTTCAGCTAAATGAATAAAACGAGATATAGTCTCTTCTCCTAAATCTCTCATAGAAGCTACATCACTTTTATTGTCAGTATTGGAAGTAATTTCAAATATCTTTCTTTCAGCTTCTTCAAGCACATTTTCTAATTCTTCTTCTTCATTAAAAGCCATCTCTCCAATATATCCACTAGCTACGATCAATCTTCTTAAAACAGATTTCTTTTTGACAATGTCTGCATAGTAGACAATATTTGCAGCAGAGCCGACGAGACCTAGTAGACTAGTCAAATAATCTGTACCACCAATTTGTTCTAATTCTTTTTTTTCACGAAGTTTAGCGGAGACTGTCAAAAGATCAATCGGCTCTTTACGATTGATAAGATCGGTAATAGTTTCAAAAATGATTTTATGTTTTTCAGAATAAAAATCATGTTTGTCTATCAAGTGTGCAATTTCAAAAAATGAATCTGGTACCAATAGGAGTGATCCGAGTAAAGCTTTTTCAGTTTCTAAATCTTGCGGAGGAATACGAAGAGAAGAAAGCTCATCAAAAGGTGAGATTATGTTTTTATTTTGAAAATTCTTTTTAGAATTTGAAAAATCACTTCCCGTTCTTTTTCTATTATCTTTATCATTTTGTCTAGCGAGATCTTGTGAAGTTAACATAATTTTAGAAATGAGATTAATGGCTTGTAATGCTATCAATGATATCAAAAAGAAAAGGATACTCCCAATAAAGAAAGCTGTTGAAAGAGGGGATTAGGTGGAAAACTAAAAAAGACGCTTAAAAATGGAGCTCTTAGACTGTGTTTTTTTGATGAGAAAGGTTAAGACCCAAAAACTTGTCAAAATAAAGAATTATGGTGTGCTTTTCTTTATCGCTAATATTTTTATCATTAACTAAAGACCAAAGAGTTGCCAGAGCTATAGAAGTATTAAGGTCATCATTCATCGCGTCTTCAAATTTAGTTTTATAATTATTTGCTTCAAAAGTTAATTCGTCTAAAGAAACTCTTTCTTTTCCATTCTCAACAATACTTTTCCATTTTTTAATTAATTTTTGATAAGCATTATCTGCAGCCTCTAGAGATTCCCATGAAAATTTTAATTCTTTTCTATAATGAGTCATGAGAAGAAGGTAGCGATAAGAAAGAGGAGAAATATTTTTTTCTTTGATACTTGTAAGTCTTAAAAAGTCTCCGGTACTTTTACTCATTTTTTGTTTGTCGGCATTTAGGAAGTTGACATGCATCCAATAGTTTACGAATCTATGACCATCTCCTGAGCAAGATTCACTTTGAGCAATTTCATTGGTGTGATGTACAGGTATAAGATCAATTCCACCAGTGTGAATATCAATATTTGGACCAAGTACCGCACGACTCATAGAGCTACATTCAATATGCCAACCAGGAAATCCAATTCCCCAAGGACTGTCCCACTCCATTTGTCTTTTTTCGTCTTTTGGTGAAAATTTCCAAAGAGCAAAATCTGTTTTATTTTTCTTTTCATTATTTTCGTCAGCAATTCTTTTACCCTTTTGAAGTCCTTCTATATCAATATTAGCCAACTCTGTATATTTTGGAAATCGGCTAGTATCAAAGTATATTCCATCACTTGTCTTATAGGTATAACCTTTCTCTTCTAGAATTTTGACCATTTCAATTTGCTCTTCTATATAATCAGTTGCTTTAGTCCAGATAAATTTATCTTTATCAATGTTTAAATCTGAAAGGTCATCAAAAAAAGCTTTAGTGTAAAGTTCAGCAATTTCCCAAACAGACTTTCCTTCGCGAAGAGCTCCTTTTTCCATTTTATCTTCTCCTTCATCGTCATCTGAGACTAAGTGTCCCACATCAGTGATATTGATTTGGTGTTTTACTGTGTAACCATTTTGACGCAGGGTGTTGTTCAAAATATCCGCAAAAACGTAAGCTCTTAAATTGCCAATATGTGCATAGTGATAAACTGTTGGTCCACAGGTATAAATCAAAACTTTACCTCTATTAAGAGGCATAAACAAGTCTTTTTCTCTTCCTAAAGTGTTATAAAAATATAATTTTGCCATAGATTTTTTAATTTTAGCACATTTTAATCCACATATTAATGAGCTAAAGAAAAGTTGAGAATATGATATACTTTTAAGGTAAAAATATGCCTAACTTTTTTCAAAAGAATTTTAAAAATTCTAATCTTAAATATATCTTTTTAGTAGTGATAGCAGTTTTCTTTTTTGGTTTTGGGTATCTTTTTGGGGACTTAGCTAATAAAAATGTCTTTAGCAAAGCTTCTGCTGCAGATTCTCCAATTATGATTCCTTCAGTTTTAAGTGAGGTAAAATATTATTTATCTAATTATTTTGTTTCCTGGAAAGCGTCTTCAACTTTACCTACAGATAAAGAGTTGGCTTATGGCATGTTGAAGGGTTATGTGAATTCTTATGGTGACCCTTATACTCAATTTTTTGATCCAGAAGAATCTAAACAATTTGAAGAAGATGTAAAAGGTGTCTTTGGGGGAGTGGGTGCTGTGATCGGCTTTAAAGATGGAGTACCAGCTATTATTTCCGTCTTAAAAGATAATCCTGCAGAAAAAGCAGGAGTAAGAGATGGGGATTTAATTCTTTCAGTAGATGGGACATTTGTGCAAGGTATGTCTGTAGATGAGATTGTCCGCATGGTAAGAGGCGATATTGGTACTACCGTCAAATTGGGTGTACTTCATAAAAATGAGACCAAGACCACTGAAATCACTATTGAGAGAGCGGAAATAAACACTCCGATTTTAGATACAGAAATTATAAACGATGTCTTTGTGATTCATTTTTACTCTTTCACTGAAACTTCTTCCACTAAATTCAATCAAGCTATGGTCGAATTTATGAATTCTGGAAAAGATAAATTGATTATTGATTTGCGTGGCAATGGTGGAGGATATTTGGAAAGTGCTATCGATATTGCTTCTTTCTTTTTACCGTCTGATAAATTAATCGTGGTTGAAAAAAGCGGTAAAGGTTTACCAGAAAAAGGCACTTATTCCAAAGGTTTCAATTATTTTGCAGGTAAAGATCTCAAGGTTGTCGTGCTTATCAATGAAGGTTCTGCTTCTGCTTCAGAAATTGTAGCTGGAGCTCTCAAAGATCATGGTGTAGCAAAAATTGTCGGAGAAAAATCTTTTGGAAAAGGAAGTGTACAACAACTCATAAAACTTTCCGACGGTTCAGACTTAAAGTTTACTGTAGCTAAATGGTATACCCCAAATGGTGTAAATATTTCTGAAAGTGGTATTGTGCCAGATATTATAGCTTCTAGTTCTGCTAAAGTAGTGCTCGATAAAAATGGAGACCCGATTGATGAACAATTAAATAAAACTATAGAAATTATTAGAAATCTAAAATAATTTATAAAATAAAACCCTTCATAAATTTATGAAGGGTTTTTAGATTGTTTTTGTCAAATTTAAATTTATTTGATAAAATAATTTTTATGAAAGTAATTTTTATACAAAATGTAGCTAAACAAGGAAGAATTGGAGAGGTAAAAGAAGTGGCCGATGGTTTTGCGGTGAATGTTTTAATACCTAAAAAGCAAGCTGTTATCGCTACTCCACAAGCTATTAAAAAATTGGAAGAAGATAAGAAAAATAAAAAAGTAAAACAAGAGCTTGATAAAAATCTCTTCTTCCAAGCTCTAAAAGATTTGCAAGATATCTTAGATAAAAAGACGAAAGGTGTTTTAGAAATTTCTGGGCATAAAAATGACGGTAAAGGAAATTTGTTTTCTCAAGTTAAAGAAGTGGATATAATGGAAGCGATTTTTGCTTTGATTGGAGTCTCTTTGAATCCTAGTCAAATAGTATTACCAAAGGAGCCAATTAAAAAAGTAGGGGAATACGAAATAGAGATTAAAGAAAAAGATTTAAAAAAGAAAATTAAAGTTTTGATAAAGTAAAATACTCCATTGACTAAATATATTCATTATTGTATAATTTATTTAGTTGAAAATTTAAATTTTTAAATAATGAGTAAAAAACAGATTCCTTTTTTTGTTTTATTTGTCTTATCGATGATCTTTTTTAATATTGCGATTGAAGCTAATATCGCACAGTGTCTTGTTCGCCTGAGAATCATCGCCGGAGCGAGAACGCGGTAACGTATGTTCAATGTCAAACCCAGGAAAAAGTGAACCACCCCCATTAATCGAAATATGTTTG
>CAZNZP010000019.1:0-11647 GCA_964577625.1 uncultured Candidatus Saccharibacteria bacterium | reverse complement strand
ATAAAATTTAAAAGAGTTTCACTTTTTTGTAAAATCTTAAAGTCGTTGTTTATGGTGAGCCCTACCCCAAAGTCTCCATAAGCCCTTCCAGGAGCTTTATAATCAAAAATATTAGAGTAATTTATATTACCTGGGATACCGTTTACAGACCATACGTAGCTTAAATTACTAGATTTTGCTGTTTTAGTAGTAAAAAAATAAGGTTCTGCTAAAATCTCAAAACTTTCTCCAGGATTTACTTTATAAGCCTCATATTTTTTATTGATAGCATTAGCATAAGTCACAATAGGGTTAGAGTTTTTTCTATAAAGTATAGGTAAAGTCTTTTTAGGGGCTATTCTGATAGTTTTTTCATCTAAAAGATTGTCTTGTCTATTATTTTCATAAACTTTTAAATTGATAACATTTTCGCTTACTAGACTATCAAGGGTAAAATAGATTGATTTACCTCCAGTTTTTGAGTAATTATGAGCATAAAAATTATTGTATGTCCAAGCATAAAAAAGTTTATCTGGATCTAAAATCCCAACTGGAGTCAAAACTTCAATATCAGCTATAGCTTTAATATCAGCTTGTTCAGGAGCTAAAGATTTTCCTTCGTAAAATGGAGGTGTATAACTATTTAAAACCTCCCAAGCAATGTTAATTTTGGAAGAAATGGTATAGGTTTGAGCTTTTACTTCAACAAAAAAGAAAAATGAAGTAAAAATTAAAACCAAAAAAATTGAGGAAAATTTTATTTTAAAATTTTTCATTAAATATATTATATCAGAATTATAGAGTTTGCTCTTGTTGTCTTTTCTTTTTTGCTTCAAGGAGTTGAGCTGGATTGGTAGTCACTATTTGGTCTTCTACATAAGAAGAAATAACTTTAATGGCCACATGTTTTTGTCCAGCAAAGAATATGCCTTCTCCCACACCCGAGCTTAAGAGTAAGTATTTTTCTTCATCTGTGAGATTAAAAGTTTTTTGTACAAGGTCAATACTAGAAGGAGATTGTTTGAGAAGTAAAAGCATGCTGGAGTTGGTAATGATTGGTAAACCATAAGCAGAACGTAAAAAGTCTCCAACGTCTTGTGAGATTACAGATAGACCTAAATAGTATTTTCTTCCTCTCTTTGCCATACCAAATAAGAAAGAAGCTGTGTCCTCATTTTTCATCATTATCCAAGCCTCATCAATAATTAACAGTCTTTTCTTTAACTCCTTTCTGATTTCTCCCCAGATATAATGAGTAATAATATACATAGCAACTGGTTTCAATTCATCCTCCATGTCACGAATAGAAAAACAAATTAATTTTTTATTAATATCAATATTAGAAGGTTGACCAATAAATCCAGACCACACCCCTTCTGTATATTTGGAAAGTCTTTGTAAGACGCTTTCAGATCCTTCAATACCAGATAAAACTTCTGCAAAGTCTCCTAATACTGGAAATTCTACTCCGTCTAAACTTTCTGTATCTGGAGTAATGTCTTTGATGGCATAAGTTTCAGTTAAAGCTCTATCCACAATAGAATCCTCTTCCGGAGTTAGCCCGCCGAGCATAACTCTCATAAGTCCAACGAGGTGAATAATATTACTTCGAAGAACATCGGCTACAGATTCATCTTCTCCTGGCTCTGCCAAGTCAAAAGGATTTATGTTATGGTCTGAATTTAAAGAAATATTAAAATATCTTCCACCGACAGATTCAGCTAAATATTCATACTCTCTTTCAGGGTCAATAATGATGACATTGGTATCAAACATTAAAGTACGCAAAATTTCTAATTTTGTATAATAAGATTTACCAGAACCAGAAGTAGCAAAGACCATACTGTTGTAGTTCTCTAAAGAAAATCTATCAAAAAGTATAAGTGAACCATTGTGTCTGTTTAGACCATACAAAATACCGCTATTGGTTGATAAGTCGAAAGAAAGAAATGGAAAGAATGAAGAAAGTGGGGAAGTGTTTAGTTGGTTGGTGATTTTGATCTCATCAAGACAAAAAGGCATTGTGGTACGAATAGCTTCAGCTTGTTGAAAGAGAGCTGGTCTTACATAAATTAATCTACTTTCTAAAATATTTTTGATTTCAGTTTCTACTTTTTTTATCTCATCATCTGTGTCACCAAAAATTGTAATATAAAGACCAACTTCAAACATTTTTTCACTAGACTGTTGAAGAGAGTCTCTCAAGTCTTCAAGGTCTCGAAGAGCGGTTTCAAGTTTAGGATCACGAACTTCCCCTTTTTCCTGTTTAACATAAATCTGACTCTCTATCTCTACCACTTTCTTTTGAAATTTCTTCATCATTTCAGCTGTAGCCAAAGGTGTGATGTGAATAGAAACATTAAAAATTTTATCAAGATTAATTATTGGAGCTAGCCAAGAATCATCCAAATATCTTGGGTAAGAAATAATGAAAAAACTCTTGGCGATTTTTCCTGAAAGATTTAATTGTTGAGCATCAATTTTCAATCCAGCAGGAGCTATAAAGTTCTTTAGCTCAGCACTAGCTTTATCATAAACCTCTTCTTTGGTAGGTTCTATATTTGGATCCTGATTATTCTTTTTTGAAAAAATATCTAAAATACCCATATCTTTATGATCTTTTTGTGTTAATATCCAACTCATTTGGATTGAATAATTTATAAAACAAACTAACAATATCTTCAGTGTTTACCAATTCTAGCTTTAAACCTAAAGCAGTTAAGCCGCTAATCACGATAGAAACCCTTTGCATTAACTGGTTTTCATTTTTGACGAAATCGACATCAGTCATCCTTTTTACATTACCAGTAATGGTGGGAATATCATAAGGTATAACAACATAAAAAGTCTTGGTCATAATATTTTGCTCCTCTGTAAATTTTTGTATAAAATCAGTATATTCACGTATTTGAATTTTTAAAAGTTCTTCCCTAACATCTTTTTCTCTCTCTTTTAAAGTTCTTATATAATCTCGAATGTCTATTTTTTTGGACTGAACAAATATTTGAATATTAAAATCTAAAGAGTTTAAAAAGCTTTGAAAAGCTGTAATAATACCCATTTGCTCATCTTCACTTTTTAAAGATAAATTTAAAGATGTAGTAGAAACAATGGCTCTCATGTTGCCATTGTTTAAAATCATTATTCCACTTCGAATTTCTTTAATTGGGACAAAATTTTGAGAAGGATTTCTTGCCATGCTTCTATTATAGCATTAGAAAATGGTTGTTATTATTTTTTTAGTTCATTTCTTTTAATTAATTCTTCTCTTAGATTAATGGAGTGTTTCTTTTTCTCATCCAAAATATCTAATTTTCCAGAAAGTTCTTTAATTTTATCAAAAGCACTAATTTCTTCTTTTTCCGTCTGGTTTCTTTTTAAAATATCTAAAGCACGAAGATCTTTTTTAGGTTCCTCTTTTTCAATTTTTTGCTCTTGATGCCAAACATATGTTTTATTCCCAATTAAGAATTTATAAGCAGCTTCCAACATGTCAGCAAAAGGTCTATCATTGATTTTAGCAAAAGCTAAAGCGACAAAAGTACCAGAAAAAATAAGAATAAGAGGTATAGCAATAGCTTTTGCAGGAATAATTCTCCAAAAAATAAAACCAAACCCTAAAGCTCCAATCAAATATGCGAACTGTTTAAAAGTGAAAGGTCCAAAAACCTTATCTTCAATATCTAAGAATTGAGGAATTCTAAATTGCATAACTATATTCTATCATCTTCAAGAAGAATTAAATAGTTTCTCTATAAGGATCAAAGTTCAAGTCATCAATTTCTGGCAGTTCCTCAGTGATACTACTCTTATAAAAATCATTATTTTTAGTTTTTTGTATTTCTATTTCTTCTTCCTCTCTTTGCCTTCTTAAACTATCTAAGTTTACAGTTTCATCTTCATGAGCTTCAAGTTTTTCTTTTAAGTTTTCGATTATTGCTTGAGTAGCATCTTTTTCTTCTTCTTTTAAAGCTTCTCTTTTTTCTTCTTCTAATTCTGCCACCCTTTCAGCTTCATATTTTTCCTCTATTTTTCTTATTTCAGCTATTCTTTCCAACTCACGTCGCTCTTTAGCATCTACTCTTGCCAATCTATCTTCCTCTTCTTTTTTTATTTGTGTCATTCTATCTCTAATCTTATCTGTGTCAGAAATATTTTGCATATTTATTTTAGCTAAAAGAGAATCTCTGTTCATTTCTTGAGTTTTTTCTTCTTTCACTTTTTTTTCTTCCTCTTCTTTTTTGATTTGTTGGGAAGTCTTTTCTCTTTCTTTATATTGAATCAAAGGTTCACCTTTGCCGGTGATTGTGCCCGTTCTTTCTAAAAGTATTTTTCGAAGCTCTTCTTTTTGGGTTTCTTCTCTTTGTTCTTTAAGTGTGAGATGGCGAATTTCTCTAGTGGTATCTATTTTACTTTCCAAAATCTTTTTTCTAATCTCTGTAAGAATATAAGTGTCAATACTTTTTAGTATAGAGCTAGCCGTAAAAGGCTCCAAAACCATACCGCTAGATCTAAAACTTTCAATCAAAGCTTCTTTTGCTTCATTAATAGGTAAAAGACCAAGTAAAATAGAGACGGCCATATTTTCTACAATAATTCTCGCTTTTTCACCTTCGAGTTTTTCTATTTTAGAAATTAAACGAACACTTTCTTCGAGTTTTTCTCCTAGAATATAATCTTGAATTGTTTTTGAAGCGTTTCCAAAGGCTTCATCAAATTTGTTAGCCACAATATCTTCCGAAGTTGGTTCTTGGGTATTTGTTGGTTCAGGTAGAGGCGTATCCTCTTTTAAAAAATCATAATCAAAGTCACTCATTGTATCTGTTGCGGAAGACACAATTTCATCCATTTTTTCTTCACTTAGAATAGTTTGATTTTCTTCTGACATAAAATAATTATATCAAATAAAATCAAAATTTATTTTCTAAGCAGATTGTCTGCTTGAAGCAGAAGATTCAGAAGTGGCTTTTTTTGAGTTTTCTTCTCCAGTTTTTTCCCTTAAGTGTTGAATAATTCTCTTTTTTTCTGAAAGTGAACCAGCCCTGAATTCGCTTCCGAACTCATTTTCATTTTTTTCTAAAACCTCCCTAACAGTTTTACTTTCTACTGTTTTTGGCGCTTCTGTACTTGGTTTTCTTCCTTCTCCATCTCTTACTACCACTATTTCTGGCTCCGAAGATTTTTCAGATCTGGGTGTAACATCGGAATTTGTTGTAGCTTTTTCACCTTTTTCTTGTTTTAGTTTTATTTTTTTCTCCTCTATCGCTCTTTCTCTTTCTACAGTTTGAAAATCTGCTAAAACTTTAGAAAGACTCATAAAGGCTTCTCTTGGATTTGTCTCTTTCATTGCATTTAAGAAATCATTTTTAAATTTCTCATTTTCTGGTTTATCCATACTTTCAGAAAAGTAGTTTTTACCTTTACCCCGTTCTTCAAAGTCTTTATCTAGAGCGGCTTTGATCCTGTCCTCTTTTCTTTTTAAAGCAGCATCATCGGCGGTAGGAAACTCTCTAAAGGTTTCATTTACAGTATCAGCTAAACTAGTTTGTTCTTTACCTGAGATTTTTGTGGTCAATTCTCTTTCTTGTTTAGATAATGTGCCAAGTCGAGAGTTCCAATACTTTCTATCAGATTCTGATAAATCTTTTTCAGATAATTTATTATTTACAAAACCAATATCCCTTTTAACTGTACGTAGTTGAGCTTTATCTCTGACAGTTTCTCTACTCTCTTCTTTAGAAGCTACTTTTTTTCCAATGTTTCTAGCATCAAAAGTGGACGTGCTCAAAGTCCTATCAAGCTGTCTGCCTCCAGCTGCAAGAAGTTTATTTATATTTTTTGTCCCTCCTTCTTGTTTTTGAATCCAGCCTTGGAATGTATCTGAGCCTGCCACTTTTCGAGCCCCAAATTGTAAAGCTCTAGCTGAAGTACCTAAAGCGACACCACCAGCCATCACAGCAACTTTCCCTGCTATCTGTCCACCAAAATCTGAGCTCATTTTTTTAGAGACAGTGATAGCTAACTGGAGGACGATTATAGCAATGATTGAAGAAATTGTAAGACCCATAAAATTTTGTCCCATTTCACTTGCACCAGTCATACCATTTGTAATTGAATTTAATTGTACATTTTCTACAACAGAAGTTCTGGCGGCTTCACTAATTTTCATGGCCACTAAAACTATAAACATAAAAATCGGAGCTGAAATAAGAGCGTTAATAAAATAACTTATTATCATACCTCTATATTTATCAATATAATCATTTATTCCAGCAGGCAAAAGCATTAATGGAGAGAAGATTATACAAAGAAGTAAAACAGCTGCTCTTAAGAAAAGAAGAACAACTCCTTGCAAAAGGACTATCACAGAAATACCATTAACAGCCAATCTGACCAGATGGAAGAGAGTCAAGCTCCAGTCAGCTTTAGCGGTTCCTGGAGGTAAAGATGCTTCAATATTTAAAACTCTTTTTAATCCTTCTCCGATATTTTGATTTGAATCAGACATGCTTCTATATATGTATATAGAAAGAAGATTACTTTGATCTGTTATCCACCCAACGATAGCAAAAGAGAAATAAATAAAAAGAGCTGTTATTAAAATTCTAGGAAGAATCTTTTTAATATTTGTAGTATCATTATCTATCAACATTCTTATAATATAATAAAATACAATAGGTAAAATAAGAGAGGTGACCAAAGAAAGTATAATTGTCCTCCATACAGTATAAGCTCCAGAGTTTTCTACCCAAGCATTAAATTCATAAATACTAAAACGAACAACCCAGTCGAAAATGTTGCCGACTAAAGTCATAAGACCTCCGAGTAATTGAGAAAGACCAACGAGAGCACTATTTACTAAGAAGGCTGCAAAAGAACAGTTATCATTATTCATTACTTTCCAAAGGTTGGTTTCTTGACATGTAGCTGTTCCAGCAGTAACATCTACAGTTCCATCTGGGTTTGTAATACTTCCTCCGGTTTCAGGATTTTCTACATAATCTGGATATTTAGTTGGAATATTAAAACTGGCTTTATTAAAATTAAAACTTGTAGCTCCTCCTTTTTCATTATTATCCAAATCTTCCCCTTTATTTTCTCTAATTTGCCGAGCAATATCCATAACTGCTTCAGGAATTTTTTCATATTCAAGAGTGGTTCCATCTTTTAGTAAAAAAGCAGACATGGCATTGTAAACATATATTGTAGCCATTTTTTTTGCTATCTTATCTATTTGTGATTCATCAAAAACATCATCACCGTCATCACGATTTTTTAGATTGTCATAAATAGATTGATAACTTTTCGTTGCACTATCCATCCCCCAATCCAAACTATCTTTTAAGTACCGTATAGAATCTGGATAAGAAGTGTCTGTTATGTTGTTTATTAAATTATACTCTTCCTTAAATAAATCTTTTAGGTCGCTTGCATTTCTATTTTGATTAAGCTTTACTTTTTCAGAAACTAAAGTATTAATTTGATCTAAAAATGATGGATCTATATCTTGTAGTTTATAACAGCTATAAGTACTTCCCAAAGAGCTTGGATGGGTAACTCTAACATAATCTCCTGCGCACCAAGTTGAATTTGCTTGTAGAGGTAGAGGATTTTGACTCATTAGAAAACTAGTATCTTTATTATTTAATTTTACTCTCACTACAATCCTCGCCTCTGTGTTTTTTAAATTAAAACTAAAAAAACCTAGAATTATAAATAAAATAATTCCAAATGTTTTGGTGGAGAAAATAGAAGAAAATATTTTCCTTTTCATTTAATTATTTTATCATAAATATAAAACAAAAAGACGGAAATTTCCGTCTTTTTGTTTTAGTACGGAATACTATTGAGGCATCAAACATCCGTCTCTAAAGTCTTGTATAGCGGTTTGAATTGAAGTCTCATCTTTACACATTTCTGACAAATCCATATCTACAGCTAAATCTGCAGCTGTCGAATTATTACAAAGATTTCTCACAGAAGTTTCAGGGTTGGCACACATATCACTTTGTAATTGAGGATTCATATTTGTGTCCCCAAAAGAATCTAGAGTTTCTATTAAGGTCGTTAATTCTGACATATTACATATTGGAAGTTTTATGTGATTACAATAAGCAGCTTCGGAATAATTGAGTGACTCATCAGAATCTAGTAAAGCTGTAGCTCTAGCCGGTCTTTCTAAATTAGGAGTTAGGAAATTTAATGAGCTCACTCCGTAGGCATTTATAATAGCTAACTCATCGGTTGGTAATGTGGTATTAGCCCCTCCTTTTATAGCATCTCTTAGCATTTTGTACGCTCTAATTCTTAAGTAAGTTAAATTGGTTCTAGTGTAAGGACCCTCAACTTCGTCTTTTGTGGGAATATATCGAGAAATATCATCGCTAGTCGTAGGGTCTGTGTCTAATTCTTGATATTGAGGCATGTAATTCCAGTCCTCTTCCATGATTTGGTAACTTTTTAGAGTGTAAGCTCCCTCTAGAGCTTGGGCTAAGGCTTCCTGGTTATTTTCTGTGTCGATATTTTCTTCACCTCTCATTCTTTCCAAAAGCTTTCTTATTTGTTGCTCACGGAAATTGTTTAAAGACATTTCTTTTATCAGTTGTCTTGTGGCAGCAGACTCGTTGATTAAAGCGGTGGTTAAGAGTTTGGCTGCTTGTGCTTTATCTCCCCAATCGTCAACTGCCTGTCGAGCTCTTTTCCTTCCTATAAAAAAGAATAACACGCGTCTTTGTTGGTTGTAGGCATTTTTTGCTGCATCATCTACTGTTTTTTTAGAATTGTTTACAGAATATTTCAATACTAAATATGTGTAAGCGTGCTCATTTAATTTTTGGGTGTTTAATTTACGAATCTGCCCGTAAACATCAAGAGTTTCTTTTAAGTCATCTAGAGTATAGCCATCTGTTCCAAAATAATACTCATTATCAGCAATTTGCCCCTTCTTGAAAACAGTGTTTTGAATTTTTTGTGTCTGCTGTAAAGATGTTAAAGAGTTGGCTAAGGAAGAATATGGGTTATCTAATCCAGAAACAATATCATCTATATCTCTCTGTCCTATAGATAAAATACCATTTATTTTATTCATAATATTAAATGCTTTTGACATTCCGTCCCCTAATTTATCATTTGTAGCACCAGCTTTTGCTAGAAGGGCGTTAAATGGTGCGTCTGTAGCAGCTGACGCCTGTTCTCTTGAAAGAGCTCCACTATTTTGTACAGAGGAGTTAGTTTGGTAACAGTACAAGTCTGGTTTTGTCGGGTCATAATTTACAGGCTTACCATCTTTATCCATACATTTTTGTCTCCCTAGAAACATACCTGTTGCTTCAGTTTGCCTAGAAGCTTCGTCTACCACTTTATCTTTCTGAGCTAAGATGGTTGAGATTGTCATAGCCACCACTCCTGATGGGGTATTAGCAGAATCAGAAAGGGCTGTATTGGTTCTCGGTCCTCCATAACCCGCTTTCGCTAAACCAACAAAGGCAGCTTGAGCCTCAGCAGCTTGTTTTTGAGGACTTTGTAGACTTGTATTACAAAGTTTATCTATATCTACATTTCCTACAGCTTTCTTTGGCCTTACAAAAGTTTCTGGTTCGCCGTTTTTAATCACATCCTTTAATTTTGGGCTGTTACAAATTTCATCTTTGGCGATATATGGCAAGGTGAAGTTGACAACTTTTCCTAGAGCAGTATCGGAGGTCTTTCTTACAAAATCCACAATACTTTGATTAATTTCTGCGGTATAAGGTGTAGTATTGTAAGAATTTTTGATGTTAGCAATCCCTTTTTTTATCTCATTAACAGAAATTTTATCTAAAAAATTTCCAAGGTTTGTCACAACACTACCCCCACCTGTATTTATGTTTATATCAACACCTTTAACAGATGCTAAGTCGTTCAGTATTACATCGCCAAGCTGTAATAGGTTGTCACCTGCTACATTTTTTGAAAAGGTTTCCAGATCAAAATTTTTGAGACTTTTTGCAGTGTCTATAGCCATTCTCCCGGTTTGATAGACATTTTGTGCGGTCTGCATATAAGATTTAACGTGGGCTGTCTGATCTTCTACGTACCTGAAAACATCTCTAAAGTTTGAAGCTATTTCCGCTAAATCTCCAGCCACACTTGCTGAAGCAACTCTTGTCTGTATTACAGGAAACAAACTGAGTATTAACAAGAAAATAAAGAAGCGGTTTCTTGTTTGGAATTTTATTTTTTTCATATTTTTAATTTTATTTTAGTTTAAATCAAAACTTGTAAAATAATTTGAAAACGACTTTAAGATGTAATCTAATTCATTTTTAAAATCCTCAGTAAAAACATCACCATTTATTAGAAGATATTTTGCAGGATCTGCGCTTACTTGTCTTAACGATTGATAATAAGCAATTTGTTTAGAAATTAAGTTAATTAGTTGAAGTTGGTATTCAGATCCTCTCTCAGTGGCTGGAATTGAAATTAAAGCATTGATAAAATTATTACTTGCGTTTATATTATTTTGTAAACTTGTCTTTATTTCCTCCCACAAAGCGTCAATATTATTTTCATCTATAAAAGACTCATTTGTAGTATCAAAAGGATTTTCTGAAACAGTCTTTAATTCAGAAGCGTAATCAGTACTAGCTCTTCTAATAGCCTCATGATAGTCTGTTAAACTCTCCTTATTTTCCTCACGAATAATATTTAAATTATCAAGAGTATACTTTTTACCGGTCAACTGCTCTTGATAGTTGAAGATAATATCTGCTAAAATTTTTCCTCTAGCTGTAGGGTCTGTTAGACCATTTTGTTCTAGGTAAAGATTAGTCAAATATAGGGAGCGAGATAGATCTTCTGTGAGATTAGCATCTTCATTAGTAGAATAATCCGCAGCCTCCTCTACTACAGGATTCAAGTTAATACCATAATCAGAAGCTATTTTTTGTAGATCTAAATAATATTTTCCATCTCTTTGTACAGCACCATATTTTGAATAAGTATTGGAAGTGATTATGATCATCACTATTGCCGCAATAACCCCTAAAGCATATAAATACATTTTTACATCAACTTTGGAAAGTTTCTCTCTAAGATTATTCCAAAAAATTGAAAGATTTTCATTTTTCATAATTAATAAATAAATTGGTGGGGCAGGATGTGGTCCTCGTTTCAGAAAGAGAAGGAACAACAACAGATCCTGTATCAAAAGCAATGGAGCTTCTCCCAGTAGGGCCAGTGCTTTTTATAGATACAGCTGGAATAGGGGACACAACACCTCTAGGAGATTTAAGAGTAAATAAGACTTATGATTTATTAAAGAGAACTGATATAGGAATATATCTTACTGATATTGATGATATAGATATTGAAACTATGAAAAAAACTCAACATCAATTTAAGAAATATAATATTAACAATTTATTAGTTTTTAATAAAATAGATAAAGCTGATGATTCTAAAGTAAAAGAATTAAAAGATCAATTTCCTAAGGGGATTTTTATATCAACTGAATCAGAAGAAGGAATAGAGGATTTAAAAGGGGAACTTGTTAAAATCATTGAAGCAGAGGAAGAAGAACTGCCTTTAGTTGGAGACTTATTATCATATGGTTCAAAGGTTATTTTAGTAGTACCCGTTGATTCTGAAGCACCTAAAGGAAGATTAATATTACCACAGGTTCAATGTA
>CAZNZP010000018.1:0-12288 GCA_964577625.1 uncultured Candidatus Saccharibacteria bacterium | reverse complement strand
AAGAAAATTTTATTAGAATTATTGCAGCAGCTAAATTGGATTTTTTGGATAAGAATCGTGAAGAAATTCTCGCTATTCTTTATAAATATGAAAATATGAATTTGCAGATTATGGGTATAGAAAAAATCGGCCATCAAGGACAAGAATTTAGTGAAAAAGCTCTAGCTTTAATCAGGTATTTTAGGAAAAATTTGAATTATAAAGATTTATCTATTCAGGTAGACGGTTCTATGAATTTAGAGACCCTCGCTATAGCAGAGAAAGCTGGAGCGGATAAATTTATTGTCGGCTCTTATCTTTTGAAGGATTTGGAAGAGGGGAAATTCGTTGCAAATTATAGAAAATTAAAGCGCAGATAAAATTTGATAAAAATTTACCTCTATTTTTCTCTGTGATATAATGAAAGAATATGAAGACTTTAACAAAAGATGAAAAGGATGCTTTGGAGTTGGTTCGGCAAGACGTAGACATTACTATAGAAAATGTTTTTTCTTCTTTTGGTGAAAAAGCTCTTAAAAATTTAAAAAATCTTTCTGGAATTTTTGTCGGACTTTATTTTAAAGCCCTTAATCATGACCCTAAAACTCCAACTTGGAAAAATAAAGATGATGTTTTTTCTACCAACAATTATGCAAATATTGTAGAAAGTGTAGTGAAAGTTCATGCTGGATATGAAGATTTTTCAAATCTACAAAATTACATCACTAAACACACTTTTTTAAAAGTGGAAAACACTTTTGGTGAAGCGATTGGCTATTATACTGCCGCTAGAGATTCTGGAGATAATCATGAAAGATTTTATTATGTCGTAGTTAGTGAGCTTGATTTATTGAATAATTTTGGAGCATTAGAATTTATTCAAAAAAATAATATGCGAAGAATAATTATTATTGCTTATACAAAATCTTCAAATACAGAAATCAGTAAAGAAAATAAATTGAATGGAAAATTAATTAATTTAGGTTTTGATACATTAGTCATTAATGGGTTAAGTCCAGCTTCTGTATGTGAAGCAGTTTATTATGCGAAAGATCTTAAAAAGCCAACAGTCATTTTAGCGAATATAAATTAAAAATATGTTAAACAAAAATTTATTTGAGAAAGAGGAGTTTCAGAATCAAGTAGAAAAGACATTTTTCACTTTGGCTGAATTTGAAGATTATAATAATCTTATTTTCAAGGTAGATAATTTAGAAGAGGCGACAGGTGATATGAATCATATTTTTCCAGCTAGTGAAGCGGTACAGATTTGCTCGGTGATTTCTAAAAACCAAAACAAAAATGTCTTTTTGATTAACGAAGCTTTTAATGAAAATCTTAAAAATTCACACACTGGCCTCATGGATAATTTTTATAAACTTTACAGTGGTCTCTCTAAAACCATTTTTAAATTTTTACACAATAAAGAAAAGGAGGTGAATCTCACAATTTTAAATATGCAATCTCCACGAATTCATAAAGAAAATGAATTAGCTGAAGCTCTTTATTTAGACAATACAGAAATTAAAAATGATATAGCACTTTTAAGAAATCTTGGTGGAGTAAATATTTTTGCTCCAGCTGATGCTTCAGAAGCTAGTTATTTGCTAAAGGTCGTAGAAAAAGGGTTTTTCAAAAATACTCATAACGACTTTTCTTATTTTAGGATTTTTAGTGAAAGTTCTCCAAAGATTTTTGATGAAGAATATTTTGAAAGAGAAGGAAATATTAAAGAGTGGACTGGTTTACCAGAAATCGTTTACATTTCTAAAAACTTAGAAGCGGCTTTTCAGGTAGGAATAATCGCTTATGGTCCAATTCTTTATAACGCGTTACAAGCTGCGAAAGAGTTAGAAGAAATGAATTATAAAGTTACAGTTTTGAATATGTCACTCATCTCTTCCAATAGTGCATCAAAAAATGAAAAAATAGCTGCTTTTGTAGGCAATTTTGCCGATACTCACAAAAATATTTTAACTGTAGAAGAACACTCTAAAGTGGGAGGGGTGGGGAGTTTAGTGGCGGAGATAGTTTCCGCTAATCCAAACCATTTTAATATTAAAGTAGAAAGAATGGGGTTAGAAGACGATCTTTCTCCGCGAAATATTATTGCAAAATGTGAGGAGATTATGAGATTTTAAGATTGAGAAAGTATGGGAGAATTTTCTTTTGAAATTATTAAAAAGTCTAAAGAAGCACCACTTGCAAGAGTGGGTGTAATTCATACGCCTCATGGAAATATTGAGACTCCAGCTTTTATTCCGGTAGGCACAAAAGCAACCATTAAAAGTATTCTTCCAGAAGATTTTCAAAAGTATGTTGGCGCTGAAGCGGTACTTGCAAATACTTATCACTTATATCTTGAACCTGGAAATGAAATTGTAAAAAAGCATGGCGGTTTTGGAAAAATGATGAATTACGAAGGTCCTACTTTTACTGATTCTGGAGGGTTTCAAGTATTTTCTTTGGGTGCAGCTATGGGGGTAGGAGTCTCTAAAATTGCTAAAAGAGAAGATTTGGCGAATGAAAATTTAGAAAAGAATTTAGAGAGTAAGAATAAAAATTTTAGATTAAAAGGTTTTTTAGTCAAAAATAAAATTCTCTTTTTAGAGGTTCTAATAGCTCTTTTGGTGGGTCTTATTGTTAGATTTAATAGTGTGGATATGAATCTTCTTTTGAATTCTGTCATTATGCTTTCTACTTTTTTCTTTATAGACATTTTATTTTTTAAAAAATATCGTCTTAAGAATAGAGTTAGATCAAATAACAATAAAGAGGAAAAATCTTTGGTAAAAATCTCTGAAAATGGAGTAGAGTTTCGCAGTGTTTTTGATGGAAGTAAACACTTTTTTACTCCTGAAAAAAGCATGGAAATTCAACATGATTTAGGTGCAGATATTTTCTTTGCTTTTGATGAATGTACTAGTCCATTTGCTAACAAAGATTATCAAATTGAAGCTCTTGAGAGGACTCATCGTTGGGCAAAAAGAAGTCTAGAACATCATATAAAACTTGGGGAATCTCTTGCGACAGGGCAAATGCAAGCTTTGTATGCTGTAGTGCAAGGTGGAGCCTATGAAGATTTAAGAAAAGAAAGCGCTAAAATTTTAGGAGAAATGAATATAGACGGAAAATATTTTGATGGTTTTGGAATTGGTGGAAGCTTTACCAAAGAAGACATGACAAAGATTTTAAAAATTACGAATGAAAATCTTCCAGAAAATAAACCGAGACACTTTTTAGGTATTGGGGAAATAGAAGATCTTTTTTATGGAGTTGAAAATGGTATAGATACTTTTGATTGTGTTTCTCCTACACGTCTTGCTAGAAATGGGGGACTCTACACAAAAGATGGGCGTATAAATATTTTTAATAGTAAACATAAAAATGATTTTTCTCTTGTTTGTGAAGATGAAGATTGTTATGCTCATAAATATACTAAAAGCTATTTAGCGCATCTTTTTAGAAGTAAGGAAATGGTAGCAGCGACTATAGCCTCACTTCATAATTTACATTTTATAGTACATTTAGTAAAAGATATACGCCAGTCTATTTTAGAAGATAGATTTTTTGAATTTAAAAAAGAAGTTTTAGAGAGATATAAAAATTAATATGCTCATAAAAGTTGAAATTGGTAAAAAATATTTTCACCATAAAGACGAAACCAAACTTTATGAAGTTTTGGAAATTGGAAAATTGCAAATAAGTGATAAAAAATATGATTTATTGGAAGCGGTGATTTACAAAGCTTTATATGAAGATGCTTCACTTGGGAAAATTTGGGTGCGACCACTTTCGGAATTTCTTCAAAAATTTTCTGAAGCCAAATAGTTGTGCTATTATCAAGATATAATTATGAAATTAAATACTTTTTCAAAAGTAATTTTAACTCTCTTTGTAATTTCAGGTCTATTTGTGGCTTATTATTTTGTTGATAAAAATTTTGGCTATAAATATTATGAAAATACTACAGAAATAAAGGAGGAAAAAGAAGTTCAGAATAAGAAAAGTGAATTAAGTGTTCTTTTTGTGGGAGATATAATGTTGGACAGAAGTATCAGAAAAAGAATAAATGAGCAAGAAACTCCAGAAAATTTTGTAAATAACTTCTTAGGAAATTTTAAAGAAGAAAATGCAAAATATGATTATGTGGTAGCCAATCTTGAAGGTCCAATTACTGAAAATAAAAGTAAAACTTTAAATGCTGACGGTAGCTATAATAGTATTTTGCTTTTTACTTTTCCTACCTCTACTCCAGAGATTTTGAATCTTTTAAATGTAAAAGCTGTTTCTTTAGCTAATAATCACACAGATAATTTTTACAATAAAGGTTTTCAAGAAACTAAAGTTTATTTAGATAATGCTGAAATTTTCTATTTTGGAAATCCATACAATGATAATCAACTAGAAAGCTTAGGAGAAATTTTTTGTGAAAAAGATATTTGTATAGGGTATATTGGCTACCATGAATTTACTGGAGATAATGATAGTGAAAGAATTGAGAGAGAAATTCAAAAAATGAGAGCGGACGAAAATGTGGATTTTGTGATAGTTGTGCCTCATTGGGGAACAGAGTATAGAATCACTTCCAATCAAAATCAAAAATATTTAGCTCATAAATGGATTGACGCTGGAGCTCACATGGTAATCGGAGGGCATCCGCATGTCATAGAAGAGAGTGAAGTTTATGAAGGTAAATATATTTATTATTCACTTGGAAATTATATTTTTGATCAATGGTTTGAAGAAAATGTAAAAAATGGTTTAGGGGTAAATTTTAAATTTACTAAAGAGAGAATAGGGGAAGAAATAGTCAGAAATATAGAGTTGGTCAAAGAAATAAAAGTTAGAAGTGAAAAAACAGGGATAAAGTATTTGAAAAACTAATCTTTTTCTTTTATCTAAATTTTGCTATTATTTATCTTGTGATAATAGGAAATAAAAAATTTATTTTAAAGACAGATTTAAAGCCTGCCGGTGATCAACCAAAGGCTATTTCTGAGTTGGTGAAAAAATTAGAAAAATCTGATAAAGATCAGATGAAACTAACACTTCTTGGTGCTACAGGTACAGGAAAAACTTTTACTATTGCTAATGTGATTGAAAAAATTCAGAAGCCGACTCTAGTCATTGCTCATAATAAGACTCTTGCTGCTCAGCTTGCCCAAGAGTTTAAAACTTTTTTCCCAGATAATGCGGTGCATTATTTTGTTTCCTACTACGACTATTATCAACCGGAAGCTTATTTACCGACCACTGATACTTATATTGAAAAAGATGCGCAAATTAATGAAGAGATTGATAGGCTTCGCCACGCTTCTACTCAATCACTTTTGACTAGAGATGATGTGATAATCGTAGCTTCAGTTTCTTGTATTTATGGTCTCGGTTCACCAATTGAATATGAAAAAGTAAATAAAAGACTTTTTGTGGGTCAAAAAGTTTCTAAAGTAGAACTAATGAAAATGTTTGTGGAAATTCATTATGAAAGAACAAACGCAGATTTATCTCCTGGGACTTTTAGAGCCATTGGAAACAGAATTGATATCATGCCGATGAGCGAGACTCATATGCTTCAGATAGAGTTGAATAATGGAGAGGTAGAGCAACTGATAATCACTGACCCAATTTCTATGCGAGAATTGGAAGAAGTGGAGGATTATTTTATTTTCCCAGCCAAACACTTTATTTCAGATAAACTTGCTCAAGAAAAAGCTATCAAGTCTATTCAGGAAGAATTAAAAGTTAGATTAGCAGAATTAAAAAAAGAAGGGAAAATTTTAGAGGTAGAGAGATTGAAGAGAAGGACTCAATATGATTTGGCTAGCATCAAAGAGTTTGGTTATTGTTCTGGTATTGAAAATTATTCTAGACATTTTTCTCTCAAAAAAGAAGGTCAACCACCAGACACTTTACTTGATTATTTCAATTTGAATGGAAGAGATTTTTTGACTGTGATTGATGAATCACATGTGACTTTGCCACAGATTCGTGGAATGTATAATGGAGATCAATCAAGAAAACAGACTTTAGTAGAGTTTGGATTTCGTTTACCTTCAGCTAAAGACAATAGACCTCTAAAGTATGATGAGTTTAAAAAGAGAATTGATGATGTTGTCTATGTCTCTGCTACCCCAGGAGAATATGAAAGAGAAAATTCTAATAAAATTATAGAGCAAATCATTCGTCCGACAGGATTACTTGATCCAAAATTAGAAGTTAGAGCAGTGATGGAAAAAGGAAAATATAAAGGTCAGGTTTATGATTTTATAGATGAAGCAGTAAAAGAAATTAAAGCTGGAAGAAGAGTGTTGGCTACTACTCTTACAAAAAAGATGGCGGAAAATCTTGCAGAATTTTTGAAAGAAAAGAAAATTAGAGCCGAATATTTACATAGCGATGTGGAGACTTTAGAGAGAATAGAGATTTTAACACGTCTTAGAAAAGGGGATTTTGATTGTCTGGTAGGAGTAAACCTTCTTCGTGAAGGGCTTGATTTACCAGAAGTGTCTCTTATCGGAATTTTGGACGCAGACAAAGAAGGGTTTTTGAGAAATGAGACCTCTCTCATTCAGACTATTGGTCGTGCTGCTAGAAATGTGGAAGGTAGAGTAATTTTGTATGCTGATGTTTTGACTAAATCCTTAAAGAATGCGATTAAAGAAACTGAAAGAAGAAGAAAAATACAAACTGAATATAATAAAAAGCATAATATTACCCCAAAGACTATTATCAAAAATATTCAAGATATTACTGAAGGACTTAAAAAAGACCATCAAAAATCTTTAGCTTTTGAACTAGAAGTAGATAAAAAATTGTTCGAGAAAAATCCAAACAAATTAATTAAATTGAAAGAAAAACAAATGACTGAAGCTGTAAAAATACTTGATTTTGAAACAGCAGCTATACTCAGAGATGAAATTATAACTTTGAAAGAAAAATTAGGGAAATAGTTATAAATCTCCGCTAAAAAAGTAAAATAAATCTAATAAAAATCAAGAGTGCAAAAAAAATCTTATATGCTAGAATGTTTATTATACAAACAGAAAGTATAGAAAAACATATGAAAAAGATAGATTTTAAAAGTAATAAAGTACTTTGGTGGATTATTGGACTACTAGTACTATTATTAGTTGGTTTTTTAGTTTACAGAGGTTTAGAGGGTAAATCTTTAAAAATCTGGAATAGTGGCGACAAATTAGTTGATATCGCTAACAGTGAAGATTATACAAAGTTTGAAGGAAAACAATCTGCAAAATTTGAAGGTGATCATTTATTAAACTTTTCTTTTCTTTATAAAAAAGATAGGGAAGCTGTTCAGGGTGTAGGATCACAATCAAATTGGTTTAAACTTTTTGATGCTGAGAAAAACAATTATGTTACCCTTTATGTCACTTTTGAAGGAGGTAGAGGATACTCAGCTGATGATTATATAGATAACGTATTTAAGAAAGCTAATCCAGAGGTTACTGTAGAAGAAGTTAAATTCGCAGGAAATTCTGACGTTGTTGTTAAACATGTAGTTGATGAAGCTGCTAATACAGAATATTATATACAAGAAGTTAAAGCTGAAGATGAGAGTGCTTGGCTAGCTATAGTTGAAAATAAAAAATACGATAGCGAAGCTGAAAAGCAAGCCGCAAAAGACATGATTAGATCTTTTGAGGTGGTAAAGACTGTTGTTGAAGAAGCTCCAGCTGAAGAAGCGCCTGTAGAGGAAGCTCCGGTTGCTGAAGAATCTCCAGTAGCTTCAAGTACAGATACTATTTCTGCTTAATACTAATTTAAAATTTTAAATAAAAAATCCCTTCGCGCTTGCGAAGGGATTTTATGTTTTTTTAAATTACAGCTACAACTGAATTGGGGTTGAGTTTCAGTAAGGAATCAATCGGGTCTTCCATTTGAATATTTTTCAAAGGCTCAACTTCGTGAAATTCTCCAAACTCAGCAACCTGTGCATCTAACCATTCTTTCCAATTCTCTCCAGTCACATGGGCACTGTCTACCTTTAAAAGACAAGGAAATTGTGCTAATAATTGTTCACTACATTTTTCTCTAAGTTTTTTGTTTATTTGGTGATGGAACACATTTCCGTCAACCAAAAACTCATAAATGAAAAGTTTTTTTATTCATTTTTATAAAAATTTAACTTTTTAAATAACACATATCTAATATTAAAATATCATAAATAAGTTAATTTGTAAATATCTATTCATTAAGTATATAAAAATGTATTTATGAAGTTATTCTCAAAAAGAGTTAGAAATGTTATTATAAAACGATGGCGAAAAATTTAGATAAAAATAAGAAGGTTAAAAAAGAAGAAAATCTTGATGAAAGGATTGTTGTTCGTGGTGCACGGACTCACAATTTAAAAAATGTAAATGTAGAAATCCCTAGGAATAAACTAACTGTTTTTACCGGTCTTTCTGGAAGCGGAAAATCTTCTTTAGCTTTTGATACTATTTTTGCAGAAGGCCAAAGAAGATATGTGGAATCACTTTCTGCTTATGCTCGGCACTTTTTAAATCAAATGCAAAAGCCAGATGTAGACGAAATCTCTGGGCTTTCTCCAGCTATTTCTATTGATCAAAAATCTGCTGGAAGAAATCCACGGTCTACAGTAGCGACTATTACTGAAATATATGATTATCTTCGTGTCTTGTATGCAAGAGTTGGAAAACCATATTGTATTGAATGTGGGAGCAAAATAGAAAAGCTTTCCAATGATGAAATTATTAATTTTATTTTAGAAAAAGTAGCAAAAATAGATTATCGGAAATTTGAAACAAAAATCAAAAGTATTCAAGGAGTGAAGTTTTCAGATTTTGGAGTAAGAATTTTAGCTCCAAAAGTTCGTGGAAGAAAAGGAGAATATTATCAACTTCTTTATGACATGCTCGGAAAAGGTTACAAAGAAGTAGTAATAGATGGAGAAAAGAAAAATTTAAGAGAAAGAATAGAATTAACCAAAACTAAAAAGCACGACATTTCTTTTATTGTAGACTTTATTTTGCTTGATGAATTGAAACTTTTAGCTAGTAAAAAAGATGCTTTAGTTCGTCTGTCTGAATCTATTGAAAGAGCTTTGGATGAAGCGGAAGGTCTTGTGGAGATTGAAATGGTGAATGAAGATGGTGAACAGGAGAAATTTATTATGAGTAACAAATTTGCTTGTGCAAATTGTGGATTTTCTTTCCCAGAAATTGAACCAAGACTTTTCTCTTTCAATTCTCCTTATGGAGCTTGTCCTACTTGTAATGGTCTCGGAGTAAAATATTTTGGTGCTTCAGAAGATTGTCCAGACTGTAAAGGTCTAAGACTTCGCAAAGAAGCTTTAAATATTTTCTTAGGAGATAAAAATAAAGAATTTAAAAAGAATATTGTAGAAATTACAGCTCTCACTATTGAAGAAGCGGAAAAGTATTTTGAAAATATTAAAAAAGTTCTCACTAAAAAAGAATTAGAAATTGCGGCAGTAATGGTAAATGAAATAGAATCTCGTTTAGAGTTTATGTTAAATGTTGGCTTAAATTATTTAAGTTTAAATCGTAAAGCTGATACTCTTTCTGGAGGTGAAGCACAAAGAATTCGTCTTGCTTCACAGCTCGGTAGTAAATTGGTGGGAGCTCTCTATGTCTTGGATGAACCGACCATTGGTCTTCATCAGAGAGATAATGATCGGCTTATAGATACTTTATCTGATCTTCGCGATATGGGAAATACTATTATTGTAGTAGAACATGATGAGGATACAATTTATGCGAGTGACTATATTGTAGATATTGGTCCGAGAGCTGGAGTACATGGAGGAGAGATTTTACTTTCTGGGTATTTAGAAGATTATTTGACAGCTAAAACTAATAAAAGTAAATCATTAACTCTCGCTTATTTACGCGGTGAAGAGAAAATAGAAATCCCAAAAAAGAGAAGGGAAGGAAATGGTGCTTTTATTTCTATTAAAAATGGTAATATTTTTAATATTAAAAAAATGAATGTCAAAGTACCTTTAGGTAAATTTAATGCTATCACTGGAGTCTCTGGATCTGGAAAGTCTAGCTTTATGTATGAAATTCTTTATAAAAATCTTTTAGGAAGAATGGAGAGAAAATACAGAACAGCTAAAGTTTATAATTGTGATGAAATCACTGGTACAGAATATCTTTCTCGGGTGATTCTCATAGATCAATCTCCAATTGGAAGAACTCCAAGAAGTAATCCGGTGACTTATACTGGAGCTTGGAGCCATATTCGTGACCTCTTTGCTAATACTGAAGAATCTAGAATTCGTGGTTGGACAGCTTCCAGATTTTCTTTCAATCGTGCTGGTGGAAGATGTGAAGCTTGTGAAGGAAATGGAGAAATTGCTGTAGAGATGCACTTTTTACCAACAGTCTATGTGACTTGTGATGTTTGTAACGGAAAAAGATTTACTAAAGAAACTTTAGAGGTAAAATATAAAAATAAAAATATTTACGATATTCTTCGTATGACTGTAGAAGAAGCTTTGAAATTTTTTGAAGCTATTCCTGCTATTTATGACAGATTAAAAACCTTAAATGATGTAGGGCTTGGCTATCTTGAGCTTGGTCAAAGTGCTACCACTCTTTCTGGTGGTGAGGCACAGAGAGTAAAAATTTCTCGTGAGCTTTATCGTCAACACACAGAGAAGACTATTTATCTTTTAGATGAGCCATCCATTGGTTTGCATTATGAAGATGTAAAAAATCTTTTAGAAATTTTGAATAAATTAGTAGATCAAGGAAATACTGTGATGGTGATAGAGCACAATTTAGACATTATCAAAAACGCAGACAATATTATTGATATTGGTCCAGAAGGTGGAAGTGGAGGAGGAAAAATTGTAGCGGAGGGTACTCCGGAATATGTAGCAAATATTAAAGAGTCTTACACGGGACAATATCTCAAAAAAGTCTTGAAAAAGTAGAGTGTTTCAGAAATCTCTTTGCCTTAATTTTCTATTTGTGATATAATTTTTGAACTTGAAAATCATTTTAAATTTATTTATTTTGATTTTTAAGTATGCGTCGATGGTAGAGTGGTCAATTACAACAGACTGTAAATCTGTCGCCCTTCGGGCTACGTTGGTTCAAATCCAACTCGGCGCACAAAGTTAGATATTGGAAAAATAAAAAGCACTATTTTAGTGTTTTTATTTATTTTATATGAGTGTGTTATTATATTTAAAGAGTAAAAATTATTAGTTTTAAATTTAAATAAATATATATGGAAACAAAAAATAAAAAAAATAAATTATTAAAAGTGTTGTTAATCACCATTTCAATCTTTCTTATTCTTTGGATCGGAGCAAATCTTTTACTGAACTACAATGATGCAAAATTTAATGAAAAAATGGATTTGGCTATCGCCAATCCAGCTTCTCAATTTTGTACTGTGATGGGAGGTACTTTGGAAATTAAAACTAATACCGAAGGAGGGCAAGACGGAGTTTGTAATTTTGCTGAAGGAAAAGCGTGTAACGAATGGGATTTATTTTATGGAAAATGTAATATAGAAAATACTGTCGTTTCTGCCGAATATAAAAATGCTACAAATAGTGTAATTGTGATTTACAATCATATAAACGATAAAGCATATCTTAGCTCAAATATTTCTGATTTCAATCAATTAGAGTTAAATATTGCAGTTAGCGGAAGTGGAGCCAGATATTTATCAGCTGATGAAAGAGTAGAATTCTGGGAGCATCAGGGCGAAGGCACACTTTCTATAGATGGAGAACAAGTGTTTGTTGGGGCAGATGTAGCTATTCAATAAGACTTTTATGACTAGCGTTTTTACTAAAATCTTGAATAAAGAAATTCCGGGGGATATTGTTTATGAAGATGAAAAATATTTTGCAATTTTAGATATCAATCCTATTCGCGATGGACACACTTTGGTTATTCCAAAAAGAGAAGTAGAATACATTTTTGATTTAAGTGAAGATGAATATTCAGAATTAATGCAAGTTGCTAGAAGGGTGGCAAATATTTTAACTATTAAATTAAAAAGTATACTAGATTTTGATAGGATAGCTATGATTGTAGAAGGGTTACAAGTTCCGCATGTGCATGTTCATCTCGTACCTTTGATTGATAATGAGCCACTTACTATTGGTAGAAAAACTAAATTAGAATTACACGAAGTCAGAAAAATACTTTTGAGTTCAGATTTGGTATAATCTTTGCATGGATCAAATTAAAAAAGAATTTCAGATTTTTGAAAATTATAAAAAAGAAAATAATGCAGAATTAGTTTATCTTGATTCGGCCGCTTCTTCTTTGACTC
>CAZNZP010000017.1:0-12623 GCA_964577625.1 uncultured Candidatus Saccharibacteria bacterium | reverse complement strand
GCTCCAAACACTCTAAAATCTAAAGTCTTAGTCATAGAAGAATTGGGAAGAATATCTCCTATTTCAATTCTTCTATTTATAAGATTTTTATCTCCGGAAGAATTTTCTCCTGAGTCATATGTCGCTATCACATAAACTTCATTAATTGGAATCTTGTTATTGTTATCTATGGTGACAGAAATATTTCCATCTTCACCACTAGTGATACTAGTCGGGCCAGCTGCTGAGACCACAATTTTTTTCTCAGAAAAATTGGAAGATTGATTTAGCATAGAAAAAAGTAAAACTGAAACAGCTAAAATAAAAGCTCCCAAAGAGATTAGGAAAAATTTTGTAACAAAATCCATTTTCTTACGCGGTTTTGTCTCAGTAAGTTTAACTTTAAACTCGGTATCGTCCCAAGAATTAGGAACATCCACTGCTTCTTCTTTAGTAATTTTCATATTAAAAATATTATAACATGCTATTTTTAAGCACGAAAGCTATATGTTCTTTCACTTCGCCTTCATTCAAAATCAAATGAGTGTAAAAATCTTTTATACTAAAAGTTTTGTATTCCTCTAAATCTTTTACTCCAATTTTCATTGCATCAGCGTACCCAGTATCTACCAAGACTAAATAGTAAATTAAAAGTCGAAGCTTTTGTATTTCAAAAATCTCCCCACCATCTTCTAGTAATAAACTTTTTAATTTTTCAAAAAGTTTTTTATAGGTCTTTTTTTCTTCTACGAATTTATCTACAGCTTCAGCAATTATTTTTTTTGTTTCCAAAGCATATTGATTTAAAAAAAGTTTATCTTTTGATTCTTCTGCGCCAGTTAATCTCCACACCTCTTTTCCTTTAACTAACGTCATCACTAAGAAATCATTCTTTTTAGTATTGGGACGAAGCTTGGCATTTACTTTTCTTATAGATCTAGCTAAAGCGAAAATAATACCAAAATCTTTAGTCCAAACTTTGTAGACTAAATCATTCTCCCCTTGTTCATATTGCTTTAAAATAAAAGCTTCGGTTGTATACTTTTCAATCGCCATGAATTATTTTAAAAGATTCAACTCTTCTTTCTCAGATTCTTCATATTTGATTTCAGAAAGCTTGGTATCCTTTTTTATTTCCTCTTCAAAAGACTTGATCAAACCTATTCTTTCTTTGGTTGCTTTGACTAACAAAGAAACACTATCATTCGGGGTGAGATTTTTCTCTTTTCTTAAATCTTTTACCTTTCTTGAAAATTCTCTATATTCCCCTTCCCTTTTCAGCTCTTCAGTCAAAGTTAAGTCTAAACTATTTTCTCCATCAAGTTTTACTTCTATTTTTTTAACATTCAACTCTTCAGAAATAATATTCAAATATTTTTCTTTAATATTTTTATTAATGAATGCTGTAGCTAATGGCTGACGAACTGGAATATTATTTTTTTGTCTAATCATGAGAAGCTCAGTCACCACCTCTCTCGCTTCTTCTATTTCTCCTAAAACTTCATTTTTGATTTCTACAAAAATTTCTGGCCAAGCTTCAAGATGTACAGATTCTTTGGCTTTTTCATTTTCTAGACTGACAGATTGATAAACTCTTTCTGCGATAAATGGCATAAACGGAGCGATGATTTTAGAAAATTCAGTTAAGATTTTGAAGAGAGTAAATTGAGCTACTTCTTTTTCCTCTCCTTCCCCTTTCAATCTTTCTCTAGAGCGGCGTAGCCACCAAGTAGAAAGATCATCAATAAACTTTTCAAATGGGCGGGTAGCCGAATCAAGTCTATAAACACCCATCATCTTTGTAGTGTTTTCTAAAACAGAATTAAATCTGGCAAAGATCCAGCTATCAAGCGGACTCTCTTTTATCATATTCCTCATTCTTTTTTCATTTAGGTTTTCAGAAAAAGCAGTGGTGAGATTTTCATCTTTAGTCATTTCATAAAAACTTAAAACATTTTCCAATTTAGATACAATTTTTTTATAAACCTCTTCCACACTACTATCTATGAAAGGTGTATTCTCTGCTGTCACTACTGGAGAAGAAAGTAAAGAATATCTGAAAGCGTCAGCTCCAAATTTTTCTACAAGAACCATCGGGTCAGTGTAATTATTTTTACTCTTACTCATTTTTTCTCCATCAGCTGCTAAAAGTAATCCATTCACTATCACATTTTTATAAGGAGCTTTTCCAAACAAACTAACTCCGATATTAAGTAGAGAATAAAACCACCCTCTAGTCTGATCAAGTCCTTCAGCAATAAAATCTGCTGGGAAATTGTCTTTAAATAATTTTTTATTTTCAAATGGATAATGAAATTGAGCATAAGGCATTGAACCAGATTCAAACCAGCAATCGAAAACATATTCAACTCTTTTCATTTCTTTTCCTTTTGAACTTTGCAGGACGACCTGATCAATATATGGTCTATGCATATTAATTGCCCCAGTCTCATCTCTTGGGACCATCTTTAAATCTAGTTTTACAACTTGAACATTCTTTGGATAATATTTTGGATTTTCACAAAGAGAATCTGCTACAAGCTCTTCTTCTGTATACAACCCTCCAGATCCTAAAGCTGTTTGAATCGGTGTCCTATGAGAAACGATTAAGATTTTTTTACCTTCATATTTTTCTTCCAAATTCAAAATTCCTTTCATCATTCTAGCAGCCACATCTTTACGAGATTCCTCACCTCCAAATCTTGTTTTAAAACTTAAAAACCTGTCTCCATAATATTCCAACATTTCTTTTTCAGATTTACCATCAAATTTTCCAAAACCTATTTCTCTAAAATGGTCATCGTAAATAATTTCATCTTTTTTGTCTCCAGCCATCACTTCAGCTGTCATTTTGGTTCTTGGAAATGGAGAAGAGACTATTAAATCAAAATTCATTTTACAATTCTTTTTAGCTTCTTCTACTTGTTTTACCCCTTCTTCAGTTAGACCATTATTTTCATCCATAGATGAATCTTGCACACGATTCACATTGTGATGTGCTTCTGCGTGGCGCATAAAATAATATTCATTTTTTGGTTTAACTACATTGTTTTCCGCTAATTCTTTAAGAGAGCCGATAATTTTCACTTCGTCTCCATCTACTTCTTTCCAAATTGGAAGTGGCGCTCCCCAATAACGACTTCTAGAAACCGCCCACTCTCTTGCTCCTTCCAACCATTTACCAAATCTTCCGTCACGAATATTTTCTGGTATCCAATTAATTTTGGAATTAGTTTTTATTAAATTATTTTTAATCTTTGGTACATCTATAAACCAAGAGCTTGTCGCATAGTTTAAAAGAGGAGTCTCACAACGCCAACAAGTAGGATATGCATGAACCAATTTTTCTTTTGAGAAAATCAAATTTCTTTCTGAAAGATTTTTTAATATCGCAATATCAGCAGACTGATTATCCTCAGCAGTTTTTACTTTCATACCTGCGAAGTCTTTCACTTCTTTTGAGAAATCTCCATTAAATTCCACATGTTTAATAATTGGTAAAGATTTTTCTCGTCCCAAGACCAAGTCATCTTCTCCAAAAGCTGGAGCAATATGCACAATACCTGTACCTGTATCCAAAGTCACAAAAAGTGCTCCGACTATAGTATAGAGATTTTCTTTATTTTCTAAATTTTTATCTAAATAATAATCAAAGACTGGCTTATATTTTTTACCTACTAATTCTTTTCCTAAAAATTCTTCTACCACTTCAAATGTGTTTTCTTTCATCACTTCAGAAACTCTTTCTTTAGCTAAAATAAACTGCTCGCCAGTCTCCACTTTAACTTTTACATATTCCACTTCTACATTTACTGCTAAAGCTACATTGCCAGGCAAAGTCCAAGGAGTTGTCGTCCAAGCCAAGACGAAAGTATTTGGTTCATCTACCAATTCAAATTTAGCTGTCACTGAAATATCAGTCAAATCTTTATATCCTTGTGCTACTTCTGATTGAGCAAGAGTGGTCTCACAGCGAGGACATATATGCATACTTTTATACCCCTCAAAGACTAAATCTTTTTTAGCCAATTCAGCGAATGTCCACCAAACAGACTCAATAAAAGATCTATCCATAGTCTTGTAAGAATTTTTCATATCTACCCAACGACCAAATCTTGGAATAATTTCTTTCCACTCTTTTTCATAAGTTAGGACGCTTTCTTTGGCAGCTTGATTAAATTTATCAATACCAAATTCTTCAATATCTTTTCTGGAATTTAAATTAAATTTATTTTCAATCAAATTTTCAATCGGAAGTCCATGACAATCCCATCCCCAAACTCTTCTCACATATTTTCCATTCATAGTTTGAAAACGGGGAATAGCATCTTTTATAGTACTAGCTAAAAGATGCCCGTGATGAGGAAGACCTGTCGCAAAAGGAGGTCCGTCATAAAAAGTATAATTATTATCCCCTTTTTCTTTTTTGGTATTGATTAGAGATTTTTCAAAAATTTGATTTTCATTCCAAAATTTCAAAACCTCTAATTCTTTTTCATTTATTGATTTATTTTTATTTTCCATATTTTTAAATTTGATTGAATTGATAAAACAAAACCACCCAAGACTTTAGCCAAGGGCGATTGATCTTTATCGCCGCCGCTTTCGCTTTGGCGTACCAAGCGCGGTACCACCTTGATTTATAGCTTCATTTTATGGGGTCTACTCGTTTTCACTTTCTTCCCAAGCTCCAGAGTGATTAGCTCCTTCCAAGCTTTTTTATAATATTAACATATTTAACCCAAATAAAAAACTCCCCGACAAGGAGAGTTTTAAAAATACCTTTAAATGATTGAAGATTATTCTTCAATCGTCCGGACAAAAATTCTAAATGGAAATTTCTCCTGAAGCTGCTTTTTAAGTTTTACAGCTTCACTGTGAATTTCCGTTATAAATAACTCAGTGTTTGGAGACTCTTCTTTTAAGGAGCTTTTTGGGGTTTCGGGGTTTTTTATGAATCCAAAGAATTTCTCTTCTTTATATTCATCCCAACCAAAAATAAAATACTTTCCGGACTTGGATTTTTTAGAAATACAATAAAGTGCCATGTTTACAATAATTTTATGATTAAAAAAATGTTTCTAAACACAGATTATCAAAACTTTATACTTTTGTCAAGAGATATTACATCCTTACCACCTCCTCTATTCCAATCATATTTAAAGCTAATTTAAATACTTTTAAGAAATCTTTGACTAAAGCTAAATTGGAAGCTGTAGATTTTTCATCGTCAGTCACAATTTTTTCTTTCGCATAAAAAGTATTGAAAGCTTGTGAAAGCTCAAAAAGATATTTAACTATAGCTTGTGGTGCTAACTCTTCAATTCCTTTTTTAGCTGACGCTTCAAATTGAATAATCTTTTTGATAAGAGATAAATTGTTTTCTCCAACAATTATTTTTTCTTCTTTCACATCTTCCACCTTTTCCAAAAGAGAATTTGCTCTAGCGTAAGTATAAAGTAGGTATGGACCCGTCGCCCCATCAAAGCTTAAAGAGGTTTCAAAATCAAAATCAATATTTAAACCAGGTTTTGATTTAAGAATAGCTATACGAAGTGCAGAAAGAGAAATATTTTTAATCAAACTTTCTTTTTCTAATCCAGTTATATCATTTGTCTTTTCAGAAAGCCGTTCTTCGGCTTTTTTGTTTACAATTTCTAAAGTTTCTTCTACAGTTAAAATATTTCCAAGACGGCTAGACATTCTTTCCCCTTTCAAATTTAATCTTCCATGTGGAATGTGTTCACTTTTTTCTGCAATTTTTGCAAAGTCACCACCCAATTCTTTAGCAGCAGTCAAAACTACTTCAAAGTGCGGCACTTGCTCATTATCTGTCACAAAAAAATTGTAATCAAATGGAAAATATCTATATTTTAAATCTAAAAGACCGAGATCTTTGGCTTCATAAGTCGGATATCCTTCACTGTTTATAAAGACACTTTTAATAGTCTCATCTGTCTCATTATTTTTTCTTCTTTTTGTATCAAAAACAATAGCCCCCTCTTCACCAATTTCAAAAATCTCTTTTTCAGATTCTTTATTCACATGAGATTTCACAATCTCTTCTCCACGTAGACCAGCTTCCGATTCGTAAATTAAATTATCAAATTTTGTGCCGAGCATGGAAACTATTTTTTCAAAATATTCAATATTTACTTCTTTAGCTTTAGAGTAAATACGATAATCTTCAGTCTCTTCATTTCTTTCAAAAAGATTTCTGGCAATCTTTTTAATTTCTTCTCTTCTTGGAATATTTTCTTCATAAAATTTCACCCCTTCAGTATATGCCTCACCCAAAGTCTCAATAATATCTTTATTAAAGAAAGACCAACTTTCTTTATTTTTTAAAATGAAAATTGCTTTAGCAATACCGATAGATATATCAGACGGGAAAGACATGACTCGTAGATCTGCTTTACTTGCTTTCATCATCTTCACAATACTTTCACCGACAATATTATTCATTAAGTGCCCGAGGTGAAATGGCTTAAAAAGGTTTGGGGAAGAATGCTCTACTAAAACTTTTTTGTTAGTGAATTTCGTCTCTACGAAATCTAGGTCTGCGACTCTACTTATTTCTTTGATTAAAAATTCTTCGCTTAAAAAGAAATTGATAAATCCGTTTGGAGCAATCTCTATATTTTTTACCATTTTAGAAAAGTCTTCAGATTTTTCTAAAGCAGATTTTATGTCTTCAGCTACACTTTTTGTGTCTTTAGTTATTTCTTTAGAGAGTACCATAGCGAGATTGGTAGAGATGTCTCCAAATTTTGCATTCGCTTCATCAATAAATGAGACATCAAATCTCACTTCCCCATCCCAAGAAATATATTCTAAATTGATAATTGTTTTTTCTAATTCTTTTTTAATAATTTCAAGTAAAGTCATAATTTTATAACTCTCATTTTAACAAAAATATACAGAAAATAAAAACAAGCAAATAATTTCAATATTATTTGCTTGTTAGATAATTTAGATACCTAAAATTTTTAAAATCTCTTCTAGTATTTCTGTTGGAGTTTTTTGTCTTTGTGTCTTGATATCAAAACAGTTAATTTGGTGCCAACCGTATTTTTCTACACACCATAGTCCTGACTTATTACTATTCTCCAAATATACAGTATCGTCTTCTCCAGCATCCATTTTTACATTTTGATTTTGAAGTCTCTGAATCTCTTTGTTTTTCATAGCAACCTCGGTTGGTAAATAAAGAAAGAAAGTGATATCTGGTTTTGGAAGTTCATACTCCTCATATTCCAAATTAGCAAGAAAGGAAATCAAGTTTTCTCTTTCTTTAATATTAGAAACTTTACCACCTTGATGAATAAAATTTGAAGCTACATACCTATCAAAAACAAGATAGTCATTTTCTGAAATCATTTTTTCAATCTCCTCTTTTGAGGCAGCTCTATCCATCGCATACAAAAGTGATGCTATTTTAGGTTTTTGAGAAATAAAATCATAATAATCTTTTCTCTCTGATTTTAAAACTTCATAACAAAGTTTTCCTCCAGTTGTTTCTGTGTATCTAGGAAAAGAAAGTGTAGCTACTTTCTTATTCTTACTTTTTAGAAAATCTACTACCAATTTTGTAGTTGTAGCTTTCCCAGCTCCATCGGAGCCCTCAATAGAAATAGTTTTAATTGTTTTCATATTTTCTAGTTTTTAGTGAAATAACAAAATTCTCCATTTATCATACCGTGGAAATATATTCTAATCAAGTTTTGCAAAAATGCTTCAAAAGTGATATTTTAAGACCAGAAATTTAAACAAATTTATAATGTTCTAAAACAATTAAACATGAAAAAAGAAACTTTTTTACGTAAAAAGTGGGGATGGGAGTATCCCTATCTTTCAGCTATGCAGTCTTGTATAGAAACTGGTGACCGGAGAGAGACTCGTAATGGAGTAACTTTAGCTCATTTTGTCCATCAAATGAGATTTGATTTGAAAAAAGGATTTCCTCTATTAACTACAAAAGAAGTAAATTTTAAACTAATTGTAGCTGAACTTCTTTGGTTCCTTGAAGGTGGTAAAAAACCGAACAAAGAAAGAGGAGAAATTGAAGGTAGACTTTCGTTTAAACGTCTTGAAGAAATTTATGGTAAACCCATCAAACAAATGTGGGTTGGTGATGTGGAAAATTTTAAAAAGAGAGGTGAGGCAAAATTCGAAGGAGATGCCGGAAGAATTTACGGATCTCAATGGCGTGATTTATCTATTTATTTTGAAAGAGAAAATGGATTGTGTGTCAAAGGTAGTCACGATCAAATAAAAGATCTGATAGGAAAAATTACCAAAGACTATACAACTCGTTACGGTAGAGTTACCGCATGGGTTCCTTCGGAAATTCCGGATATGTCTTTACCCGCTTGTCACACTGATTTCCAGGTCTTTATAAAAAAAGACAAAGAAAACAAATTCCATTTATCACTTCATATGAATCAAAGGTCATGTGATATGTTTCTTGGTGTTCCATTCAATATAGCAAGTTATGCTCTTCTGACTCATATGCTTGCTCAAGTAAGCAACATGGAAGTTGACGAACTTATCATCACCTTGAATGATTATCATGTCTACGAAATTCATTTGAATCAAGTAAAAGAACAGTTGCGTAGAAAAGTAAGCTCTGAATTACCTCAGCTATGGATTAATCCTGAAGTAAAAGACATGGACAGTTTTACTGTGAATAATTTTGAAATAAAGAACTACTTTCCGCAAGGTAAAATCAAAGCTAAAGTTTTAACAGCTGTTACGAAAAAGTGAAAAACTGTTGTTTAAAAACCCACCAATTTAATGGTGGGTTTTTAGTTTTATTTTAATTACTTGATTTCCAATCCCATGGATCTTGCAGATCCTTCAATAATTTTCATCGCTTCCTCTACTGTATTTGCAGTTAAGTCTTTCATTTTTACTTCTGCGATTTCACGAATTTTATCTTTAGAAATTTGTCCAGCTTTAGAGAGTTTTGGTTTGACTGATCCCTTATCAACTCCTGCAGCTTTTTTGATTAAATATGAAGCAGTTGGAGATTTGATGACATAGTCATAAGTCCTATCTTCGTAAACATAAATCTTGACTGGAAGTCTACCTTGCATTTCTTTGGTATCAGCATTAAATTTGTTTACAAAATCACCAATCTGAACACCCGCCTGTCCGAGAGCTGGTCCAAGTGGAGGAGCTGGGGTTGCTTTTCCGGCTTCAATTTCCACCTTTACGTATTTAAGTATCTTTTTTCCTTTCGCCATAGTTTTATTTTATAGTGCGTGCATTTTAACACATAATTTATTGAAAAGCAAAATGATTTTTGAGGTCTTTTGCAAATATTAATTATAATTTTTTAATCTGTAAAAAGTCTAATTCAAGTGGAGTTTCCCTACCAAACATAGAGACCAATACTTTTAATTTTCCTCTCGCTCTATCTACTTCAGAAACTTTACCTTCATAATCTTTGAAAGGTCCGTCAATAATAGAAACGATTTCCCCTTCTTCAATAGAAATATCATGGGTAGTTTCTGCTTCTTTCATTCTGGAGAAAATATAGTCTAACTCTTTTTTTGCTAAAGGCACAGGAGTTGTACCACTTCCTACGAATCCAGTCACCCGAGGAGTGTTTCTCACTTGATACCAAGAGTCGTCATCTACAATCATATCTACGAGGACATATCCTGGATAAATTTTTTCTTCCACTTCTACTCTTTTATTTCCTTTGACTTTGATTTTCTTTTCTACTGGGACAATCACGTCAAAGATTTTTTCTTCTAAACCAAGAGAAGTAATTCTTTGTTTTAAATTACGAAGCACAGCATTTTCATATCCACTATATGTGTGGACAGCATACCAATGCCTCTCACCACCAAGTTCTTGTTTTGCCATATTTTTTAATAATTAAAATTAGCTAATAAACTATTAAATGAAAAGACCTAAAACTCTAGTAAAGAATGTGTCCAGACCAAAAAGGAATATTGCTGTAATCACAGAAATCACAATTACCAAAATTGAGTGATTAATCACAGTATTTTTTGTTGGCCAAACCACATGCTTTAGCTCAGTTCTTACAGATTTTAAATAATTAACTATAGTATTCATATTTTTAAGTTTTTATTTCTCACACGAATTCTAGCACAAAATTTTCATTTTTAAAACGCCTCTCGGCGCTCTAAAATTATGATTTAAATATACTCTTTTTGTATATAAAAGTCAATATTAATTTTCAATTTGGAAAGTGATAGAAACATTAGACACCATTTCTTGCTCTCCTTCTTGAATATTAGCTTGAGGTGCTGCAGCTCTTTCACTTTTCATAGAGCTCACACCATAAGCCATACTATCTCTATAAACTGGATACGGAGCATAAGATCCTGCATCATCAGAATAAGAAACTATTCTTTTAATTTTTACCCCTAAAGACTTTGCGAGAACTTGTGCTTTATCTTTTGCATCTTGTATAGCTAAATCTCTAGCAGAATCTCTCACAGCTTCTATATCATCTACAGTAAAGTTTGGACCGTAAACATTGGTAATCTTTTCAGCAGCAAGAATGTCTAAAACCTTGCTGACATTTTCAGTATTACGAACTTTAACATCCACACTTTCATTAGCTTCATAACCAATAACCACACTAGTGTCACAAGGTCTAATAGATGAAAGACATTCTTGATATCCATATCTTGGATTCACTGAGTAGTTAGTTGTTTTAATATCTTTCTCCTCAATACCAAGTTCTTTCAATTTTGCAAATACAGAATCTGCTTTTTTTGAAATTTCTTCTTGTAAAGTTTTGGTATCATCATTTTTACTCTCACTCCTGATTGTGAAGCTAATTGTAGAAACATCTGGCACAGCTGAAGCTTTTCCTGTACCAGTAATGACTACAGTATTTGGATTCATGTTGCTGGTATATGTTTTTACACTCTGTACTACAATTATTCCAATTGCTAATAAAATAGCTAAAATCACAAGAAGTTTTGTTCCTACTTTTTTATTTTTTTCATCCATAAAATTTAATTTGATTAATTATTTATTACTCTTTAATTTTAGCACATTAAAACCACTTCTTTTGAAGTGGTTTTAATCTTTAACTTTTGTTAACTTATCTATTTAAAAGATTTAAAACTGTATTTTTATCAAGACAAGCGTCTGTGCTACTTGAAGTAGTAGCATTCATATCTCTAAAGCAGATTCGTTGGGAATTTAATACGTCTAAAAGAGTACTTGTAGAATAAGGTACAATTTCGCTAGTTAAGTCTGTATAATTAATAATAAAGCCAGTGGTAGTAGCTGTCACAGAAGCTATACCTCTACCAGTTGCTCCAGTAGCACCTTTTTGAGAAACATATCTCACAATTGTTTGAGTGGTGGCTTCTGGTATGGAATTTTTATATCTATTTAAATCAGATTTTAATTTTTCTATTTCTGCCATCAACTCTCTTACTTGAGCATCAGAAACTGTGGTAGCAATAGGTATAGTTTGATAAACTTCTCCAGTAGATGAAGTGGAGGTGGTTGGCACAAC
This sequence comes from uncultured Candidatus Saccharibacteria bacterium, assembly GCA_964577625.1. Taxonomy (GTDB): domain Bacteria; phylum Patescibacteriota; class Minisyncoccia; order Phycocordibacterales; family UBA5272; genus UBA5272. The sequence continues at coordinate 1,129 of CAZNZP010000017.1, read as the reverse complement.
ATTTATAATAGGAGTTGGAATCGTATAATTAGGGTTTGGATTTATATTTGGATCAGCCGGCTGATTTGGAATGTTTGGGTTTTGATTTACTTGATTTCTACTTACATCTTGAATAACCACACCTTGTTTTGGTTGAATTGAAAAAGTCTTATTCACCCATTTTGTAAAAGCAGGAAGATATAAATATGCCCCAGCCACCGCTAAAAGAAGGAAAGCTAAAAGTAATAAGATTATTCCAATAGGACTTCCAGATTTTTTCTCAGTAGTTTTTTCAGTTTTCTCTGTCGCTACAACAGTAGGTAAGGTAGCAGTAGGAGAAGTTTCTCCAGAATTCATAAAATTTACTACTCCTGCGGCTGTTTCTTCAGCTTTCTCTAAAACTCTACCTTTTCCAGGTAAAGATACGTTTAAAGCCACTACTGGAGCATCTTCTTCTTTTTTCTTTAAATTGAAAGTGTATGGTTTCTCTTGCAAAATATCTTCTTGTATAACTTCTGGTTGTGGTTTTGGCTCTGGAATATTATTATCAATCTGCTCTTGGTCAACACTTTTACTAATAATTGGAGTAGCAGCTACAGTACTTTTATTGGTAGCTCTAAAAATACGAAGACCTTCTAAAATATCTTCCCTATCCCATCCACTAGCAGAAAGAAGAGTTTTAAGAGACTCTTCATTCAAATTCCTATTAAGGCTCATGATACGCTCCATTACATCTTCAATATTCTGAATAGTCATAAAAGTTGTGCTTTTTATTTACTTCTTTATTATATCCCATGTTTTTCAAAAAAACTGAAAAATAAAAGAAAAATGTGGATAAATTGAAGTTTTTCATGATAAGATATTTAAGAAGAAACAACACAAAAATATGTTTACAAAATACTTTTATCTAATTAGGCATGGTGAGACAATTTTGAATCTAGAAAAAAGAAGACAAGATGAGAAAGGAGGTCTTTCTGAAAAAGGAAAATTGGAAGTAGAAGAGCTTGGAAAAAGACTTCAAAAAATGAAAGTGCAAAAAATGTTTGTCTCCCCTTACGAGAGAGCTGTAGAAACAGCTAATATTGTAAATAAATATTTAAATATTAAAAAAGAAAAATATATTGTCACAGATCTTTTAGCTGAAAGAAGA
>CAZNZP010000016.1:0-14249 GCA_964577625.1 uncultured Candidatus Saccharibacteria bacterium | reverse complement strand
TTTTAAAGGGTTTTATTTTAAAAAAGATTTTAGATTATCCTCTTATATCATAAATACACAAAGCTGTATTTCCTGCACAGTTTGTATCACTATCCTGACTCCTGTCAGTAAATGAGGCTTGTCCTACACCAGTACCATTTCCAGGCTCAACCACATCCACAGTAGAAGCTTGAGCTGTAGAGGATGTAATATAACAAGCTGTAGTATTGTAGGTGGCACTTGTGCTATAACATCTAGCAGCCCCATCTAGAGCCGGACTTTTTGTCTCAAGATGAACATAAAGGTGATAACCTCTAGGATTTCCTGCGCTGTCATTATAAACAGTATAGTTATACTCGTTTGCACGAAAAGCTGTTGTTTTGTTGTAATTTTTTGGAATACCTCCCTGAACAAAAGTGTTTAGAATATCTAAGCTGAGAGGATAATTTCCATCATTTGAATCTGCATACATCATAAGACTTGATTGAATGGATTTCATCTCAGAGATCTTTTTTGCATCACGTCCTTTTCTAAGAGCTGTTTGAAGTGGAGCATAAACAATAGCGGCTAAAATACCGATAATAGCTACTACCACAAGAAGCTCAATAAGTGTAAAACCTTTTGTAAATTTACTATTTTTCATATGAATTTTTTTACTAATAATAAAACTTTCGTTTATGGGTATATTATATCAAATATAATTTAATTTATAGTAAAATTATACACATAAAAAAACTTCCCGATTGGGAAGTTTTTTAATGTGCACTTATCCTGCGATATCGTATATACACCTTCTCACGTCACCCGCACAAAACTGATCTGCGTCAGGATTAGTATTTCGCTCAGACTGAAGGAAGTAGGCTTCTGTTGCTGATGGTTCTGGTGTAGTTCCTGTAAGGGTTATTCCTGAAGTTGTGACAAAGCAAGCTGTAGCCTGAGAAGCTGCTGTTCCACCTCCAGTAGGTACAAAATATCCTCTACATTTCGCTGCCCCATCTAGAGCCGGACTTTTTGTCTCAAGATGAACATAAAGGTGATAACCCCGAACATCTCCTGATGTTGTTTCTTTATAAGCTATGTAATTATACTTATTAAGATCAACAGTAGCAGCAAGGTTGGCATTTTTTGGAATGCCTCCCTGGGTAGATGAAGCCAACTGGGTTAAATTGTCTGGATAATTTCCATTATTTGAGTCTGCATACATCATAAGACTTGATTGGATGGTCTTCATCTCAGAAATCTTTTTTGCATCACGTCCTTTTCTAAGAGCTGTTTGAAGTGGAGCATAAACAATAGCGGCTAAAATACCGATAATAGCTACTACCACAAGAAGCTCAATAAGTGTAAAACCTTTTGTAAATTTACTATTTTTCATATGAATTTTTTTACTAATAATAAAACTTTCGTTTATGGGTATATTATATCAAAATTAATAAACCTATAAGAAATCAGTCTAAAAATACTGTGGATATCTCTTATATACCAGTCATCACAGAGAACATTGGTATCATCACTGCCGCCAAAAGAAAACCGACACCTCCAGCAAGTAAGAAAATAAGAATTGGCTCAATCAATGCAAGACTAGTATCAATAGCTGTAGACACTTCTCTCTTATAATAAGTAGAGAGACTTTTTAAAATATATCCTAATTTTCCAGTCTCTTCACCAATTTTTGTCATTTGAACTAAAAGATTTGGCAACTCCTCTTCTTCATAAAAAGATTGGGATAGAGATTTACCACTTTTTACTTTTTTGGAAACTCTAATAACTAAATCTTTAAAGACGACATTATCTACAACATCAGCAGTGATTTCCAAAGACCTAACAATAGGTACTCCGGAAGTTAGCATGGTGTCTATATTATCAGTTAATCTAGAAAGAAAGATTTTCTTCATCAAAGTTCCTAAAACTGGTATTTTTAATATAAAATAATCTATATACTGTTTTCCTGAAGGAGTTTTAGATAAAGTATATAGATAATATCCAATTACAGCTAAAACGATTAAAACTATAATTCCATATTTTTGAGCAAAGAGACCGATACCAAAAATGATTTTGGTAGCCAGAGGTAATTCTTGATCTTGCACAGTCAACATTTCAGCAAATTTTGGAATTACAAAAGTGATTACTACTGCCATCACTATAATAAAGACAGCAATAACAAAAGCAGGGTAAGCAGTAGCTTTTTTAATCTTTTGAGACAAATCGTAATTTCTATCTAAATAATCTGCTAAATAATTAAATGACTCGTCTAATTTTCCAGACTCTTCTCCAGCTTTGATCATGCTAGAGTAAAAGACTCCGAAAACATTATCATGTTTAGCCATTGCTCCTGAAATTGAAAGTCCTGATTGTATATCATCCCCTATCGCTTCTAAAATCTTTTTTAATCTAGAATTTTCTGTTTCAGAAGCTACCAATCTAAAGCTTCGGAGAGCTGAAACTCCGGATTGAAAAAGTGTAGCAATTTGACGAGAAAAGACCACAATATCTTTCTCTTTAATCTTCTTACCTAAAAATGGAATTCTAAAACCAGTGGTCGGTGAACCAAAAGCTTTTTTTTCTTCAAACTGTTCTACCGAGACAATTATCAACTGCCTATCCTGAAGGATAATAATAGCATCCTCTTCATTAACAGCTTCTATTTTCCCTTCTACTCTTGTACCGTCAGCTTTAATTGCTTTATACTTAAACATCATAATTTTATAACATCTTTTCCAAGTTTCTTGGATTACGTGAGTGAGCTATGGCTGTTTCTAAAGTAACTCTTCCACTTCTCACCATTTCTGCAAGATTTCTATTGAAATCTATCATACCTTGATCGCGACTTGTCTCTATCACAATATCAATCTCATGAACCCTGTCGTCACGGATTAAGTTTGCGACAGCAGTATTATTTAAAAGGAGTTCATAAGCTGGCAACAATCCCCCGTCAGTAGTTGGTAATAATCTTTGAGAGAAAACTCCGATGAGAGAAGCTGATAATTGAAAACGAACTTGCTCTTGTTGCTCCGCAGGGAATGAGTCTATAATTCTATTTATTGTCTGTGAGGCGGAGCTAGTGTGAAGCGTAGAGAGAACAAGGTGTCCTGTCTCAGCTGCCGTTACCGCAGAAGAAATAGTATCCAAATCTCTCATTTCTCCAAGCATAATCACATCCATATCTTGTCTAAAAGATTGTCTGAGGGCCATACGGAAAGATTGAGTATCCATACCAATTTCTCTTTGATCTATGATTGACTTATCATTTTCAAAAATATATTCTACAGGATCCTCAATGGTGATAATATGTCTTCTCTCTGTCCTATTAATCTCATTCACCATAGCTGCTAAAGTGGTAGATTTACCTTGTCGCACTGGACCAGTCACTAAAAATAAACCTTGTTTAGAGTGAGCAATATCACCTAAAATTTTTGGAAGATTGAGTTCTTCAAAAGACTTTGGTTTAGGTACTAACCTTAAAGAAATACTGACTAAACCTTTTTGAAAATAAGCATTGCCACGAAGACGATATTCTCCTAAATGCTCAAAAGGAAAGTCTAATTCTTGTTTAATGACAAACTCATTAAAAACTCTCTCTGGTATCATAGCCCGTAAAAATCCTACGGTATCCTCAGAAGTTAAAACTGGTTTTTGTATTAAAGTAATTAACTCTCCAGCAATTCTAATAATAGGAGAATTACCAACACCAAGATGTAAATCACTAGCCTGCTCTTTAACTAAGGTCAAAATCAATTCATTTAGCTCACTTTTATAGTCCATATTTTTATTTAAAATTAATATCCCAACTGAAACGAATCATTATGATTTTATTATATCATTAATAGAAAAAGATTTTTTATTTAGTTATACACAAAAAACTAAACTTTTTGTTATAATTAATTCGTATGGAAAAACTGGAAAAAACACCTATAGATATAAATAAAGAAGAGAGGATTTTGAAAGAAAAAACTTTACCTGCTCTAGCAGCGAAAAGAACTATAAAAGAACTCCTGCCAATAGCTAGAAAAATAAAAGAGCTTTCAGGAGATTATTTAGGTGAGGAAGAGTTTTTGATAGACAGAAAAAATGATACAGAAATTAGAAAAACAGCTTTTATAGAAGGAGAAAATTCTTATCTTTCTCTTTTTGAGAGAAATGAAAAAGAAAATACTATTTTTTATGATAAATATAAAAAGAGTTTTTTGATAAATAATCAGAAAATTTCTCCAGGAGAAATTATTTCTTCTTTGCGACTTGGTATAGATTTTTCTTTAGATAAAAATATTTTAGAGTCTGGCGAAGGAAAAAGATTAGCTAAAACATTGAAAGAAAAAAAGTTTTTAGAGGTTATGGTTGGAAAATATTCAGAAGAGATGGCAAGAAATTTGAAAGAACAAACTCATTCTAAAGATCTTTTGAAAAGTAAAGCTTACGCGGAAATAGAAAAAAGAAGTCAAAAAGAAAACTCTGAGCAACTTGGTATAAAAGCAGAGAAAATCTTTATAGGACTTTTAGAAAGTTTATCTATGGATAGGTCAGATTTGGATTTTAAAGTCTATGAAGCAAACCCTTTTCAAGACGTAGAAAATAAAATAGACTTTATTTTAGAAAGAAAAAATAAAAAAAGAGGAATTGGTGTAGAAGAAAGTGAAAAAGAAGAATTAAAAACTATAGGAGTACAATTTACAACAGCTCTTTCAAAAAGAGAGCATAAACTAGATCAAATTCAAAAAGCAAAAAACAAAATAAAAGATATAGATGATATTGTTTATGTAGAAATAGATTCTATGGTACTACGCAAAGCTATTTCTGAAGCGGAAAAAACAAATAATAAATTTATAAATCCGGTAAAATTTTTACCAGAAAAAATAAAAAACCAGCTTCTAAAAAATTTATTCACTGGAATTTTAAATGAAAAAGAGATTGAAAGTTTAAATAAAAACGTCTAATTTAAATTTTAATTTGAAAAGTATACATCATAACTATCTTTATGTTGCTCTTTTATAGTTTTTATAAATTCTTCTTTATAGCTATCAGCAAAACCAGTAAAAGATTTATTACCTATAATTGTATATGGTACACCTGTTACATTATCACCCATTTTACCTGAAAAATATTCTAAAATTTTCATATTTTTACTACTTTTAGAAATTTCAAATTCATTTATTTGAAATAAGTTTCCATACTCTTTCTTTAAGGTTTCAAGATAGGCTTTTTCTTGATGACAATATACACAGCCCTCTCTCCAAAAAAGATATAGGTTTATTTTATTTTTATTGTATGTAATGCCTTCTATAACAATTTTATCTGACACATCTTTAATCTCTTCTTTGGACTGAGAAGTTTCTTCCGCTCCAGACCCCTTAGAAGAAGTTTGGGTTTCTTTAGATTGCGAACTTTTCACCTCTTCTTTATTTTTTTCAGCTATAAAAATATACTGATCAAGCCATTTTTTGAAACCTTCCACATTTTTATAATATTCACTGTCCTCGTCTTTGTCAGCTTGCAAATAATCTATTAATTCACCATCTTTTAAGACTGCAAAACTTGGATAATATTTAATAGTTTCTCCCAAATCTGTCTCTTTAAGATCAGAAAAAGCAACTCTATAAAAATCTATATTATAAACTCCTCGAAACTCGCTAAGCACACCATCAAAATTAGAAGAAGTTATACAAGACGGCTCATATATAGAAAGAGCAAAATTACTTTTATTTTCTATTAAAGAGTTTAATTTCTCTCCATCTATTTCAAAAGATGCAAAACTGTGTGAAAGGTGAGTAAGATTTGTCTCTACTTCGTCTAGATAAAATTTTTCAAATTCCATGCTCTCTCTATTCTTATTCGAAAAGTAAATTGTTAAACTAGAAGCGACAACTACCAAAACTAGCGCCAAAAATGCAATGTATGATTTTTTCATGCTTTTAATTATTTAATTTTGTGTAAACTGTTAAAATCTGGAGCATGATAAGTCACTTTCCAAAAATCATATACAGTCTTTCCATTTGATTCATTTTTGATGGCCACATTATTTTCTCCTGTATAAGACCAATAGCCACCAACATTATAAATTTTACTTTCATCCCAGCCAAGTGAAACAAGCATCTTTTTAGTCATACCTGCATAACCTCCCCCGCCACACATTAAAAATATATTTTTGTCTTTTGGAAAATAATATTCTAGAAAAGGTAAAGATTCTTCATAATTTGCTGTATATTCTCCATTTTCACCTATACTGAATAAAGTTTCACCTGTATAGGTTTCACCAACTTCTGGTGGAAGGCCATCTACAGGAGTAAATAGTGGGTAAGGAACAACCTCAAAACCTTTAACCAGTCCAGAAAGATATGAATCTCCCCCAATCGCCTCATAATTACCCGGATCTTTAAGCATTCTCATATCTCTATAGACACTGTCAGCTCTTCCTAAATAATTATCTATTGTCTCTTCATTGATATTTTTATCAATACCAAACATTTCACCTCTTATACCTTCTGTTATCTCTGGTGTAGGTAAAGCTTTTTCAGAAACTTGATGAGTGTTTTTATTGCTAATAATAAATATAAGACAAAATCCTAACACAATAACTAATAAAATTGTTGATAAATTATTTTTCATATTACTTTTCAAATCCTATTAAAACCTACTAATACTTTTATTTTAGCATAAGAATGAAAAATAAAAACCAACTTTATTGTTGGTTTTTATTTTAAAGAGATTAATTTGATTTATACCGATTTCTTTTGCTCCGCTTTTAGCGCGATTTATCCTGCGAGACTTAGTCTCATTTAATACGCGACTTTTGCTACATCTCGAAGTAGCTCGAATGATTTTTAGTTTCATTAAAACTTGTACAAAAATAAATTTTTGTTCGACAAATGCATGCACCGATATCGGTGTGCACGATTTTCAAATTGAATTAATCCACGACCAGCTTCCGCTAGCCGTGCCTTGTTACGACTTACTCCCTGTTACCGATTTTACCTTAGTCCTTCTTGCGAAAGCCTTTGGGTACCCCCGGCTCCCTTGAGTTGACGGGCAGTGAGTACAAGAGACGAGAACGTATTCACTGCGGTATAGCTGACCCGCAATTACTAGCAATTCCTACTTCATGAGGTCGAGTTGCAGACCTCAATCTGAACTGGCGCATTGTTTGAGGATTGGCTCAGGGTTACCCCGTCGCGACCCGCTGTCAATGCGATTGTATTATGTGTGTAGCCCAGGATGTCAAAGGGACATGCTGACCTGGCGTCATCCTCTCCTTCCTCCCCCGATGAGGGGCAGTCTCGTATGACACGTATAACATACGATGAGGGTTGCGTTCGTTACCCCACTGAAGGGAACAGCTCAAACCACGAACTGACGACGGCCATGCATCACCTGCCAAATTGTCTTGCGAGGGATCTATTTCTAGACCTTTCAACTTGGTTTCAAACCCTGGTGAGGTTCTTCGTTTACCGTCGAATTAAACCACATAATCCACTGCTTGTGCGTCTCCCCGTCTATTCCTTTGAGTTTTAAGCTTGCGCTCGTACTTCCCAGGCGGCTCTCTTACCGCGTTAGCTAAGCCACTAAGAGGGTCGATACTCCTAATAGCGAGAGAGCAACGTTTAGGGCGTGGACTACTGGGGTATCTAATCCCATTCGCTACCCACGCTTTCGTCTTTGAGTGTCAATAATGCGCCAGTATACTGCTTTCGCTTTTGGTATTCCCCATAATATCAACGGATTTCACCCCTACACTATGAGTTCTGTATACCCATCGCACATTCTAGCTTAACCGTTTCCCCCGCACGCTTTGGGTTGAGCCCAAAGATTTAACGGGAGACTAATTAAGCGACCTACAGACCCTTTACGCCCAATAATTCCGGATAACGCTCGGACCACTCGTATTACCGCTGCTGCTGGCACGAGTTTAGCAGGTCCTTATTCATGAGGTACCTTCAATAAACTTATTCCCTCATAAAAGATGTTTACAAACCGAAGCTCTTCATCCATCACGCGGCGTCGCTCCATCAGACTTTCGTCCATTGTGGAAGATTCTCGACTGCAGCCACCCGTAGGTGTATGGGCCGTGTCTCAGTCCCATCGGTGGAGGTCAGGCTCTCACCCCTCCTAAGCGTCATTGCCTTGGTAAGCCATTACCTTACCAACTAGCTGATACTGTTCAGGCCAATCCAGAAGCGATAAATCTTTACTCTCGCGAGACCATCTTGTATTAGTCGATCTTTCGATCGGTTATCCAAGACTTCTGGGTATGTTCCTAAATATTACTACCTCGTTTGCCACTAAACTGTCACGCTTCCACATAAACTCCATCATTGTATTACTACTCAAACTTTGTAAATGCTTCCATGTGATTAGTTCCGTTCGACTTGCATGCCTTATCCACGCCGCCAGCGTTCATCCTGAGCTAGGATCAAACTCTAAAAATAAAAACGGAGCAAAAGAAATTTGTATAAATTCTTTTACTTGAATCCATTTCTGGATTCTGTATTTAAATATTGTTTAAATATTTATTTAATATTTAATTAATCTCTATTCTGTTTTCAAATAGCGCACCCAAATTAGTGAGAGCATTTTAAGCTCTTTTTGACTAAAAAGCACCCAATAATCAAGGTCTCAATATATTAGCACAAAGGTAAAAATAATGCAAATAAAAACTCCTAAATTCTACAGCTTTAAAAGCTGTGAAATTTAGGAGTTTAAAAACTACTTACTGCCAATTAATTGTCGAGGTTTCTGATTTTTGAATCTCGGAATAAGTTATCACCTTGGCAGAGGTAAAATTTTCCATCTTTCTTAAAAACTCTAAAATGTTTACTGGGATTTTCCAGTAAAAATAATCTAAACCTTTTATTTTACCAACATGGTAATGTTCACTGGTCTCATAATCAAATCCAAAAATCTTCTTTATGAAATATCTCAGATCAAAAGCTTGAGAGAGTATTATTGTTTTATTTATTTCCCTATCCACATAAAGGATGGTCTCAAACTCTTCTAAATACTTTCTTTGAATATCCACAATGTCTGCTGCATAAAATTCTTCTGGCTTATCAATATAAAGTAATTTTTTAATTTTTTCCATTTGCACTTATTTTTAATGAACAATTTTCTATCAATGAAATATTACAATAATAATCCAAAAAAGACAAGATTTGTTTTTTGTTTTTTAGGGGTATTATTATATAGGACCATATTACTAAACTTGTACCCTATGGAAGAAAAAGAAGAAATTCAAATTTCTAATCAAAATATTTCAATCGAGTCAATAGACACAAAATCTGTTAAAGAAATATTTACTGAAAAAGAAAGAAGCGAACTATTTTGGAAAATCTATTTTCCAAATGAAAACCAATCTATCTTAAAAGAAGATTGTGGCGATTGAAAAATCCGTGTCATATTTTGACACGGATTTGCTTTTTTAATTTAAAATAGTATTATTCTAAACAGATGATATTTAATAAATTTAAAGTATAGGAGGAGTAAAAATGGAAGTGGAAAGTATGAAAAACGAAGCTTTGGTGGAAGAGTTTAAAAGATTAACTAAACTTGCCATACAAGGAAGTTTAAGACTCTTGGAAATAGAGCAAGAGATCTCTAGAAGAGTTGGTGATGAGACAGAAGCAAAAAGACTTCTTATTAACATGAGAACTTGTATCTCTTTAAACAAAGGTGGAGTAAAGATCGCTAAATGTGAAAAAGAGCTTTTAAAAACTCTAAACACTGAAAAGGAAACGATTCTCCCAAATAATAATCCTATCCCAGAAGAAGGATTTGTTGATTATTATTAACAAAAAAATCCGTATTACTTATACAGTGATACGGATTTTAATTTATTTTTTCCTTGTGTTCTTAGCTAAAAGTTTTTTATTTGCAGAAGAAGGGAAATCAGTAAGTTTGTAAGATTTATAGGAAGAGTCTAGAGCTGAAAGATTATTAGAAGTCTTTATTGCATATTGTTTTAAGGCTTCATTATTTTTATTTAAAATATTTATATACTCTTTAACATTCACATTATTTGATTCTAGCCATTTTAAAAATAGTCTTCTTGAGGGAGCTGGGAGATGATGAGCGGTAGCGATATAAATAGTAATAATTTCTTTTTTATCTTTTTCACTTTTTAATTTTAATAATTTATCAAAGTCTTTTGTATCCCCCTGTTTAATAACTCTAGCCAAATTATAAATAGAAAAAAGATAAGCAGCTTTATGATGGTCATCACCTACCAATTTAGAAACAGATCCTGGTATTCTATGTTCTTCTGGGAGAAAATCATTAACAATAGAAGCTCCTTCTTTACTCTCAACGTCAGCTTTGACCGCAAAAGAAGTAAATTGATATAAACCAAAAGATAAATAATCATCATGTAAAGCTGGAATAGATAAAATATAATTCTCTCCAGCATTTTCTAACAAGAAAGACATTATTTCTTTATTAAATTTTCCATCTTCAATAGATGGCATCAATTCTGTCATACCATAAGCTAAAAGATTTTCTGAAGAAACTAAGTTACTTAAGCTATTTAAAATTTTATTTTTATCTTCGTCTAATCTAAAATGTTTTGCTAACCCTTCTTTATCTAAATTTTTATCTACAAGACGTATGTTTTCAGAAATATTTTTTTGTAAACCTTTTAAATTAGTAATCTCTTTATTTTCATAATAAGTCTGTAAAACTTTACCAGCATTATCTTTAGTAGCTTTTGTCACATTTTTTCTATTAACTTTTGTCTGCCAAAGATTAAGCATATTAGAAAAATAATCTACCTCGGCACGCGTCGGAATCACATTGGACTCTATTCCTAGATAGTCTTGAAACAATTTTCCAGCTTTTCTATCAATCATACTTTCCGGAAAAGCTACAACCTTTTTCTTTTCTTGATAATTTTGAAATCTATTTATAGAACCATCTTCTAAATTACATTCAATGATTCCACTTTCTTTTTCAGCAGATCCACAAGAAGTATTAACGACTGGCGACAAAGTTAAAAAAGCTGCGAGAGCATACATGGCACTTTTTTTGTTTAATCTTCCTAATTTTTCAACATTTTTTCGAAAGAAATTCTTTTTACTTTCTTTTTGCTCTTGTTTTGTTTCTAATGTTGAGAATGAATATTCTCTTTCTTCCAAATTTTCTAACTCTTTTACTTTAGATAAATTTTCCATAAACTTTATTACTTTTCCCTTTTTACAATTAAACTCAAAAGAATTAAAAATGAGAAAAGAGTGATACCCATGAATGGAAAAGTTACAAATCCGTAGGCAAGAAATGTTGGCTCCGCGCAATCTGCTAGCCCACCAACACTCGGACAAGGAACCAGTTCAGAATATCCTAACTGGAGAAATTCGTGATAAATAGAAATAGAAATTCCTACTAGTGAAAGCCAAAAAGTATGTTCAAAAACTTTTGTATCATTTTTTAAATAAGCTACAACATAAAGAACTAATTGGGAGTAGAAAAATACTCTTTGAAGCCAACATAGCCCACAAGGTGCTTGATTCAAATATTCAGAATAAATAAGTGACATTACTACTGCTGCTAAAGTTATTAAAAAACCAAATAAAAGTGCGTTGTTTGAAATGAAATCTAAAAATAGGGATTTTCTTTTTGTTTTAGTTTTGTAAATCAAATGTCCATAAACCAAAACTATAATAATAAATCCAATTAAAGTGGCTAAAGGTAAATAAGTATTGAGAAAGTTTAAAACTAGTTCTTTATTTTCTAACATAAATTTAATATAAAAGAATTATAGCATTTAATAAATAAAAAGACCCTCTTGTTTGGGTCTTTTTTTAATTTATATTTTAAGCTTTCTTTTTCTTTTTATCCCTATTTTGAAAACTCTCAACTAAAACAAGTAAAGATGGAGCTACAAAGACTGAAGAGAAAGTTCCGACTACCATTCCTGTGATGAGAACCAAACTGAAATTTCTAATAGAAACTGGACCAAAAAGGAAGAGAGCTAAGAGGACTAGAATAATCGCTAAAGCTGTATTGAAAGATCTAAGCAAAGTCTCGTTCAAACTTTTTCCGACAACTTGAGAAAAAGTTTCTCCAGATTTTTTATTCTTAAGATTTTCTCTGACACGGTCAAAAACAACAATTGTATTAGAAATAGAAACACCCATGATTGTAAGAAGAGCGAGGACAAAAAGAGAATCTACTTCTGCTCCTTTCAAATCACCAAGAATCGCATATACTCCTGTAGCAATAATAATATCGTGTAACAAAGCACTCACAGCGAGCACTCCATACTTCCAGCTAGCGACAGGTCTTGAAGCTTGGCTAAAAGATATAGCGATAAATAAGATAACAACTAAAGCCACCAAACTAATAGACCAGAAAGCTTTTCTAGTAAGCTCTTTTCCGACGGAAGGACCGATAACCGTTTCTGAGATTTGTTTTGCTTCATAATGAGGATCATGATTAAAACTCCAAGCATTTTCAAGATTTGTCCTTTCAGAAGCTGATGTGTCTCCAGTGAGTCTAATTGAGACAATGTAAGCTCCGTTAGCTTCCCTTTTCTGAAGAGAAACATCTTGCACAAAAAATCCATTTTTTTCAAGATTTTCTTTTATTAAATCCAATTTAATACTTCCGTCTTCATTCGCAGAAACACCATTATAAGAAACTACAATTTCTGTTCCTCCAGTGAAGTCAATACCTTTACGAAGTCCTTTGGTCAGAATCAAAAAAGCTGAAGCCAAAAGAAGAATTATACTGATTGATATAAATATCCATTTGTTTTTGATAATAAACATATATTTAAAAATTAATTTTACTTGCTAAATCCCGACCCAAACAAAAACCTCATAATCTTATAACCTTTACTATTTGTATCAGCAGGAACAACTGCTCTTATAAAGTAACGAGAAATGACCATCGCTGAAAACATGGAAACCAACACACCTAAACCGAAGACTAACCCGAACCCTTTCAAAAGTGCTGATCCAAAATAGAAAAGTACCAAAGCTACAAGTATAGAAGCAATATTGGAATCACGAATAGAAGTCCAAGCTCTCTTGAAAGCGTCTTCTGATGCCTCTCTAAGATTTTTACCTCTATGAAGCTCTTCTTTCATTCTTTCAAAAATCAAAATGTTTCCATCAATTGCTACACCGATAGAGATAATAAATCCAGCAATACCTGCGGCTGTCAAAACAACAGGGATGGTTTTGAAAAGCATAAGCACAAGCCCAACATAAATGACAAGAGCTAGTGCTGCCAAAAGCCCTGGAAGCCGATACCAAAGTATCATGAGAATAGCGATAATAGCCAAAGCTATTAATCCGGCTTGAAGTCCAGCAGTCTTTGCTTGTCCTCCTAGAGTAGCTTCAATCACCTGAGAAGAAGCTAGACTAATAGGTACAGGCAAAGCTCCAGAATTTAATCTTTGAACTAAAATCTTAGCTTCTTGTACTGTAAAAGCTCCTGAAATGGTAGCTTCTCCACCCGGAATTTCTTCTTGAATAACTGGAGAAGAAATAGCGTTACCATCAAGATAAATCGCCATCTGCTTTCCGACATTCTCTTTAGTAATTTGAGCAAACATCTGCTTTCCTTCATCATTAAAGCTGACGACTACCATTGGTTTATTGGTTAACTGATCAAAACTAACAATGGACTTTTTTAAATAATTTCCATTGAGCCCGGTATCAACCAATTCTGAAGAAGTAGCTCCTGTCAAAGGATCGGTGATTTCATTTACCAATTTAAACTCCAAAACTGGAGTATCGCCAATAATCTTAATAGCTTCATCAATATCTGTCACCCCTGGAAGCTCAACCACCAATCTATGCTCATCGGTATAAGTAGAATACTCTGTACGTACAAGAGCTTCAGAAACTCCAAACTCATTAACTCTTTTTTCAATGATATTACGAAGTCCATTCATACTGTCCGCAATATCCAACTTTGCACTATTAACACTATCCACTCTTTGGCCTGTGGTGGTAGAAATAGATGAGGAAGCTGTTTTTACTTCTTCATTCGCTTGATTTACTTTTGATAAATCAGCTACATAAGTAAGGGAGGTTCCCCCATTCAAATCTAGTCCAAATTTAAAATCTGGAGTCTTCACAAGTAACAAATACCACAATACTATCGCACCAACCAAAATCCAAAAAGCAATGACACGATAAGTTAAGGTTTTTTCTTTCATATTCCTAAAATCTAATAAATAAAATAATTTTTAATAAACAAAATAATATTTCACCCAAAAGTAAAATCTATTTGATAGGGAAAATTATAGCAAAAATAAGCATAAAAAACAAAAGCGCTCAATA
>CAZNZP010000015.1:0-14771 GCA_964577625.1 uncultured Candidatus Saccharibacteria bacterium | reverse complement strand
AAAATATGCTCTATCTATATCACTTTCAATAGCTCTTAAAAAGGGTAAAACTTCTCTTCTGACTTCCTTTCCCCTCTCTCTTTCATCTGAAACTTTATTAAAAATATTATTTACTAAATATTCAAGAAGGTGAATTCTTTTATCTATCAACTCTTTCCAAACTTCTCCGCCAAGATCTTTTATCAAATCAGCCACATCTTTTACCTTTTCTTTTTTGGGTATAACATATACATCCAAACCTCCATACAAAGCTAAAAGTGCACATTTTTTAAGAGCATTCTCTCCCGCCTCATCTTGATCAAAAGATAATAAGACTTTGTCAGCAAATCTTTTTAAGATTTTGATATGCTCATCCGTGACTGCTGTACCAGAAGTAGCTATCACATTTGTCACTTCAGCTTGATGACTCATAATTAAATCCATTTGTCCTTCTACAATAATAGCTTCTCTTTTTTCAGCTATACTTTTTTTAGCTAAATCATAACCAAATAAAATTTTACTTTTATGATAAATTGGAGTCTCTGGAGAATTGATGTATTTTGCAGCTTTACCATCATCAAATTTTGGTAAAATCCTAGCAGAAAATCCGACAATATTTCCAAAAGTATTTTTAATCGGAAACATTATCCTTCCACGAAATCTATCAAAATATTTTTCTTCGTTTTCTTTTTTAAAAACCATTCCTCCTTCTATCATTTCTTCTGGGGAAAATCCCTCTTTAGAAAGATATATAAAAATATCTCTCCAACCAAATTCACCACCCAAAGAAAATCCGATATTGAATTTTTGTATAGTCTCATTGGTAAGACCTCTATCACCTAAATAAGCTTTTGCTTCAGCTGAATCTTGTAAATTTTCTTCGTATCGTTTACTAGCTTTTTGAGTAAGAGAAATAAGATTTGACTCTTTATCCTTTTCTTCTTTTTTAAATGGGGTTAATTTTACTCCGGCCCTATCTGCTAAAATAGTTAAAGCCTCATAGAAAGGTACAGCTTCCATCTTTTCTACAAAAGAAAAAATATCACCATGTTCTCCACAACCAAAACAATGATATGTCCCCCTGTCTGGAGATACGAAAAAGCTAGGAGTTTTTTCATTATGAAAAGGACATCTGGCTTTAAACTGAGATCCTGCTTTTTCCACACGAAGATAAGTAGAAACTACATCCAATATGGAAAGCGCTTGTTTGACTTGATCTTTTGGATTCATAATTAAATACATTTTAGCAAAAATTACTGAAATAAGGAAAAATCTTTTACTCTTTACAAAAGCTTTAAAATATACTATATTTTGATTAGTTAATTAATGTTGAACGATTAAAATTCTTTTAAAATGAAACAAGAGACGAAAGAAAAACTTGCAAATGTGGTGACAAAATTATTTCTTGTTGCTATGATTGTAGCTATCATGACTATTGGTTATAGGGCTTTTAGAGGAACAGTTACGACCATTATTGAATTGGTTATAAACCCATTCTTAAATGAACCTCTTCCACAAATAAATTTTTTTAAATTTATTTGGTATATGTTTTTTATTACTGTGAGTGGTTTTATAACTAGTATCTTTACTAGTATGTTGATTCTTGGTTTAAGAAGTGTTAAGGAAATAATGAGAGAAGATCATGATCCTGGAGGGGCCGCTGGAAAAATAGTTAATGTGATACTGAACCAGTATGCACCAAAAGCATTAAAATTCAGTTGGGTTATTGGAATATTATATGTTCTACTTATAATTATCTTAGGGTATGATTTATCCTTTTTTAAAGGGATGTATCTTTGGGGAATATCTTATTTTCTCATAGTCACTCTTTATGTATGGATAAATACTATTGTAGCTTCTCTTATTATAAAAATTGATGAAAAAAACGAGGGGGAAAATTAAATGGGAGAATATTTG
Organism: uncultured Candidatus Saccharibacteria bacterium; assembly: GCA_964577625.1. Lineage (GTDB taxonomy): Bacteria > Patescibacteriota > Minisyncoccia > Phycocordibacterales > UBA5272 > UBA5272. Next base: position 12,875 of record CAZNZP010000015.1, on the reverse strand, counting down.
ATTTCTGCAATTCAAACACATGACATTGTAATAATCTTTATTATATTGATTGTTATTTTATTTCTTTTGTTAGCTTCTTCTGAAATTATAGAAAGAAAGAAGAAAAGTGTTGATGGAATAATTGTGAATATTAATAAAACTGAAGATTATAATAAGAAAGAGTATTCTTTAAATCACAACGTTCCTTTGTATGATTTTTTGGAAAAAGCTAAAGAGTTTGATAAGCCTGGTGCAAAATTTGCCATCGTATCAGTTGACATAAAAATTAAAGAAAGAGAAAAACCTTTCACTTTAGAAAAAATTTTCAATGCTGACGCTATTCCAGAAATAAATAGTGAAGTAAATTTAGAAGTAATTAAACTAAAAAGACACTTTATTCTCTTAGGGTTTGAAGTGAAGGAAAACAAAAACGGCTCAATTTGAGCCGTTTTCATTTTGTCTAACTTTATTAGCTAATAAATTATTTTAAATCTTCTTCCTCATCTACTCCTGTACCAGCTGGAATAAGTCTTCCAATGATAACATTTTCTTTGAGACCGTGAAGTTTATCAATTTGTCCTCTTGTAGAAGCATTGATTAACACTTTGGTTGTATGTTGGAAAGAAGCTGAAGAGAGCCAAGAGTTTGTAGTCAAAGCTACTTCAGAAATTCCGAGAATTAGATTAGGACCAGTTGCCACTTTTCCACCTTGCGCTTTCACCCTCTCATTTTCCACTCTAAAGTCATAAACTTCTACCACATCACCTTGAGTGAAAGTGGTGTCCCCTACATCTTTAATTCTGATTCTAGAAAACATTTGCTTCACAATAAGCTCAATATGCTTTCTAGAAATAGACGCTCCCTGAAGTTCATAAACTTTATTTAATTCGTTAATGATATAAGTTTCTGCAGTTTCTCTATCAGTTAAATCATAAAGCTGTTCAATATTAAGAGATCCATCTGTCAAAGCTTGCCCTTTAACAACTTTATCCCCTACCTTTACAATAGGTCTTCTAGAATAAGCCATATCATATTCTATTCTTAAACCTTTTTTCCTTGCTTGTGAATATGATCCGTCATCATCACTTAAGACAACGATTTTCTTTGTCTTTTTTTCTCTCACAATCTCCACCACTTCACCATTAGAAAGAGAAATAATTCCTGGATTTTTTGGAGATCTTCTTTCAAAGATTTCTGCCACACGAGGAAGGCCTTGAGTAATGTCTACCCCTGCCACACCTCCAGAGTGGAAGGTACGCATAGTAAGCTGTGTTCCTGGCTCTCCAATAGCTTGAGCAGCCACAATACCTACAGCCTCACCTACTTTAACCATTTCATTTCTAGCAAGGTCTAATCCATAACATTTTTGACAAACACCCCTTAAAGACTCGCAAGACAATGGAGAAAAGATATACGCTTCTTCTACACCGGCTTCTTCCACAACTTTTGCATCTTCTTTTTTAATTAAATACCCTTTCTTGAATAAAACTTTTCCATCTCTATCTAAAAGATCTTGAGCTAAAATTCTACCACGAATACTTTTAGATAATGGAATCTCAATTCCTAAAACATTTTCTGTTCTCAAAGTTTTACCTTTTTTGGTTCCGCAATCTTTTTCAGAAATGACTAAGTCTTGAGAAACGTCTACCAACCTTCTTGTGAGATATCCTGCTTCAGCAGTCTTAAGAGCGGTGTCTGAAGTACCTTTTCTAGCTCCATAAGTAGTAATAAAGTATTCAATTGGAGACAGTCCTTCTTTATTTGAAGAGATGATTGGGAAGTCAATATTTCTTCCTGAAGAGTTGGCAATAATACCTTTCATACCTCCGATTTGAATAAGCTGCTTCATAGAACCTCTAGCCCCAGAAGTTACCAAGTTATACACTGGTCCATATTTATCAATAGATTTAGTCGGCATAATTGCTTCAATCTCTTTTCTAATACTCAACCAATTCTCAATAACTTTGTCATATTTCTCTTCTTCAGAAAGATATCCTTCTTCAAAGTGATGATTAATTTTTTGTTCTTCTCTCTTTCCTTTCTCAATAATATCTGTCTTTTCTTCAGGAACTTTAACAGCATCAATACTCCAAGTGGTACCAGAAATTGTGGCGTACTTGAATCCAAAAGTTTTAATCTTATCAATAATTTTTGGAGCCGCATCAAATCCGTATTGAGTAATGATTCTGTCCACAATCTTATTCATACTATTACCACCAACCTGCTCATTTATGTATTCAAAATCATCTGGAAGAATAGAGTTGAATAATAATCTACCTACAGTAGTAGAGAATCTTTTACCTTCATATTTTAAATACTTAATTTTATCAGTTGGAATAACTTCAATTTTTGCTCTAATGTCTAAAATACCAAACTCATGAGCTGTAATAGCATCATTTGGAGAACTAAAGTATTTTCCTTCACCTTCCGCTCCTTCAATTTCAGTAGTAAGCCAAAAACATCCGAGTATCATGTCCATACGAGGATTTACAATAGAATCTCCAGAACCTGGTTTTAATAGATTTTTGTTGGAAGCCATAATTTCTTTAGCTTCTAATTGAGCTTCTTCTGAAAGAGGAAGATGTACTGCCATTTGGTCACCGTCAAAGTCAGCGTTGAAAGCTGTACAGACAAGCGGATGAAGTTGAATAGCATTTCCTTCAATCATTTTTGGCTTGAAAGCTTGAATACCAAGTCTATGTAAAGTTGGAGCACGATTGAGAAGAACATATTTTCCTTGAATAACCTCTTCCAAAATTTCCCAAACTTCAGGAATACCATCTTCAATTAATTTATTCGCACCACGAATATTGAAAGTGAACTCTCTTTCTAAAAGTTTTGAAATGACAAATGGTTTAAATAATTCAAGTACCATATGTTTTGGAAGTCCACATTCATCAAGTGCAAGATCTGGACCAATCACAATTACTGAACGACCAGAATAGTCTACACGTTTTCCAAGAAGATTTTGTCTAAAGAGTCCTGATTTAGATTTAATACCGTCAGCAATAGATTTAAGTTGTCTTTTTTGTCCAACTATAGTCATAGCTTCTTGCCCTCTTCTCATAGAGTTGTCTACTAAGGCATCTACCGCTTCTTGGAGAATTCTTTTTTCATTTCTCAAAATGACATCTGGAGCATTAATTTCTCGTAGCTTCAAAAGACGATTATTTCTATTAATAACCCTTCTATAGAGATCATTCACATCACTAGTCGCATATCTTCCACCTTCAAGAGCTACCATTGGGCGAATTCCAGGAGGAATCACTGGTAAAGCGGTTAAAAACATCCATTCTGGACGAATCTCAGCATTTTTAAAGGCTCTCACAAGAGAAAGCCTTTTTTCCTCTTTTTCTCTTTCCACAGAAGAAATCTTTTCTAGTCTTGTAAGAATTTCATTTTCCAAATCATCAAGATTAATATTTTTGAAAATATTGTAAATTGCTTCAGCTCCAATTTCCGCCTCGAAAGCAATACTATATCTCATTGAATATCTGTGATAAGTAATTTCATCAAGAATTTTTCTTTCACGAATATCTTCAATTTCTTTTTTTGTAGCAAGCATTAACTCTTTTAATTTTTCTTTTGTCTTTTCATCTGTAGCAGATTTAATTTTTGCTTTGAACTCAGAATCAAGATTTTTTAAAAGTTCTTCTTTTTCTCTTTGATTAACTTTAGTAATAATATAGTTTGCAAAGTAAACCACTTTTTCTACCTCCCCTGTTGGCTCACCGAGAATAAGAGCAATTCTTGAAGGAATACCCCTTAAAAACCAAATATGAGCTACTGGTGTATCTAATTCAATATGTCCCATTCTTTCACGACGAACTATAGATTTAGTGACTTCTACTCCACATTTTTCACAAACTATATCTTTATATCTAATTCTTCTATATTTTCCACAATAACATTCGTAGTCTTTTTCTGGACCAAAGATTTTCTCATCAAAGAGACCAGCTCTTTCACTTCTACCTGTACGATAGTTGATAGTTTCTGGTTTTGTGACTTCACCAAAACTCCAAGAACGAATAGCTTCTGGTGAGGCAATTTTTATTTGCAAAGCGTCAAAATCTGTTGTATCTATTGTTTTCATATTTTTATTTTTTATTTTAAATTTTTAGCTTTTAATTAATCTTTGATTTCGATAATATCGTCCTCACCTAATAATTTCTCTTTTTTATTTCTTAACTTTTTCTCTTCTTTTACTAAAGGCACCACATCCAAAGCCAATCCTCTCAATGTATTCAAAAGCACATTTAAGGAAGCTGGAGTATTTGGTTCTTTAATTGGTTCGTTTTTAATGATGCTGTTGAAAGCATCTGATCTACCGACAATATCGTCAGACTTAATAGTTAAGATTTCGCGGAGAGTGTGTGCTGCACCGTATCCTTCAAGAGCCCACACTTCCATTTCTCCGAATCTTTGACCTCCATTTTGAGATTTACCTCCGAGAGGTTGTTGAGTAATGAGAGAGTATGGACCGATACTTCTAGCGTGAATCTTATCTTCCACCATATGATGAAGTTTCAACATATACATAACTCCGATAGCGACTTTATCTGCAAACTTTTCTCCGGTTCTACCGTCATAAAGATCAACTGTACCAGAAGCTTCATATCCAGCTTTTACCAATTCTTCTTTAATTTCATCATCGCTTGCTCCAGAGAAAACAGGAACTATAGCTTGATAGTTCAAAGTCTGTGCTGCAAGACCAAGATGCATTTCTAAAATCTGTCCGATATTCATACGAGAAGGAATGCCAAGCGGAGTAAGAATAATATCTACCGGCTCTCCGTCAGCTGTAAATGGCATATCTTCTTCTGGTAAAACTTTTGAAATAACACCTTTGTTTCCATGTCTTCCTGCAAGCTTGTCACCGACAGAAATATCACGAAGTTGAGCTACTTCAATATGAATTCTTTTAATCACACCACTTTCCAATTGATCACCTCTTTCGCGTGTAAAAACTTTAATACCAATCACTCTTCCTCTTTTTCCATTGTCTAACCTAAGAGAAGTGTCTTTGACGTCTCTAATCTTCTCACCAAAAATACTTCGGAGTAATCTTTCTTCTGGGGTGAGCTCAGTCTCTCCTTTTGGTGTAATTTTACCAACCAAAATATCTCCCGCACGAATATCTGCTCCGATTCTAATAATTCCGTCCTCATCAAGATTTTTTAATTTAGATTCACCAACATTTGGAATATCGTGAGTGGTGACTTCTGCTCCTAATTTTGTATCACGCACATTACAAATAAATTCTTCTACATGAATTGAGGAGAATTTCTTATCTCTTACCAATTTTTCTGAAATAATAATAGCGTCTTCATAGTTCGCACCATTCCAACTCATAAAAGCTACACGAGTATTGTGACCAATAGCGATTTGTCCTCCTTTAGTAGAAGATGAGTCTGCAATGACTTGTCCTTTTTTAACTTTATCTCCAATATTTACAATTGGTCTTTGATAGAAAACTGTAAAGTTGTTAGTTCTGGAGAAATTTACTAAATCATAAGTTTTATTTTTTCCTTTACTGTCAGCGACTGTGATTTTATTTGAGTCTACATAAGTGACTTGTCCAGCTTCTTCAGCTAAAACAATTCTTCCAATATGTTTAGCAGCTTCCTCTTCCATACCTGTAGCCACATAAGGAGCTTCAGCTAAAATGAGAGGTACTGTCTGACGTTGCATGTTTGAACCCATGGATGCACGAGCTGCGTCATCATGCTCCAAGAATGGAATCATGTTTGTAGCAATAGAATAAGCTTGATTTGGAGCCACATCAATATAAGCAACTTCTTTTTTAGAAACTATAGCTGGATGACCATATTTTCTAGCTTGAACAAAATTGTCAGTAATATCTCCTTTTTCATTATAATGAATTGCGGCGTGAGCAATAATAGTAGACTCCTCTTGTAAAGCATTCAAATAATCAATCTCTTGAGTAATTTTTCCATTCTTTACTTTTACATAAGGAGTTTCAATGATTCCAAATTCATTAATCTTAGCATAAGCTGAGAGTCTTAAAATAAGTCCCACATTCGCTCCGTCTGGAGTTTGAATTGGACAAACTCTACCATAGTGAGAAGTGTGCACATCACGCACTTCAAAGCCAGCTCTTTCTTTTGAAAGACCACCTGGTCCGAGAGCAGACAAAGTTCTCAAACTTTCAATTTCAGAAAGAAGGTTTTCTTGATTCATGAGTTGAGAAAGTTGATTTACCGTAAAGAATTCTTTAATTCTTGCTTGAAGAGGTCTTTGATTAATTACAGAAGCAGGAAGAGTGGTGTCTGTATCAATCACAGACATTTTTTCCTGTACATATCTTTTAATCTGAAGCATTCCTTTCTTGATTCTCATTCCAAGCATTTCACCTACAAAGCGAACTCTTCTAGAAGCCAAGTGGTCAATATCGTCAGCTTGGGCATCTGGATCATTATTTAATTGAATGAGATGATTGATAACCAAAATAATATCTTCTTTAGATAAAGTCATTCTCTTCATCTCTTTACCTTCTAGAGACAAATTAAATCTTTTATTAAAACGAAGTCTTCCAATAGGAGAAAGATCATATCTTTCTTTTGAGAAGAGAGAGTCTATGTAAGATTTTGCATTTTCTACTGTAGCCAAATCCCCGTCTCTCAATTTCTTATAAACATCAATATAAGCTTCATCGGCGGTTTTAATAGGGTCTTTTTCTACCAAATTCATGATATAAGCTTTTGCTAAATCCTTTCCTTCAAAAGCATTTTCAATAGCTTTATCAGTAGAAAATCCTAATGCTCTCAAGAAAGAGACTACTGAAAACTTTCTTTTTTTATCAATTTTGACAAACATTTCATTATCATCATCAGTGATAATTTCTACCCAAGCTCCACGGTTTGGAACAATTTTTGTAGAGAAATATTTTTTTCCACTAATTTCTTCAAAATCAAAAAACTCCCCTGCACTTCTAGCAAGTTGAGGAATGATTACTCTTTCCACACCATTAATGACGAAAGTACCATGTACTGTCATCATTGGAAATGAAGCGAGGAAAATTTCTTGTTCTTTTTCTATTCCTAGAATTTTATTCTTGAGTAAAACTCTAGCTCTCAAAGGAGCTTCGTAAGTTAAATTGTTATCCTTTGCATATTCTTCTGAATATTTTGGTTCAGAAAGTTCAAAAGATAAAACTTCTAACTCAAACTTTTTTTCTGTGTAATCCTTGATAGGATTTAGTTCTTTTAAAATTATTCCCAAATCTTCTTCTAAAAGCTTTTTAAAAGAAGCGAGTTGGTTTTCCACAAGATTAGGCAGCTCAATAAAAGGCTTTCTAAATTGCGAAAATGTCTTTTTTGGTAGACTGGCTACCGTAAGATTAGAGCCGACATTTTTTGTTTTAGACATAAAAAATAAGCATTTTAAAAAACAAATATTACAAATTCAAAAAGTGAGCGTTTTTAGTTCGCAAAAAAACACAGCAAACTAGCCCTTTATTTGCATTTTTAATATTTAAACTAATAATAATTTCGAAATTATTATTGACTTGAGTCACCCACAAAACTCAAACCTGGTGGAATAGAAGATAAGCATCTCGTCAATATTGAAATTATTCTAACATAACAAATACTTTTTTGCAACAAAAATTTAAAAACCATCGCTTTTGACGATGGTTTTTAAAAGAATTTATTTTAAATTTCTTCTGTTTGCGCTTTTCTTCTTCTATCTCTACCGAAAACGAAAATGTGTACAAAGTAAGCAAGAACTGCACCTAAAATAGGAGCCAAGATAAATAATCCTAATTGATCAAGATTTTGACCAGATACCAATGCTGTACCAATAGATTTTGCAGGATTGAGTGAACCGCCAGTCAAAGGAATAGCTACTATGTATGTGGCAGCTAAAGCAATACCGTATGCTAATGGGATTGAGTCTTTAGACCAACTTGTTCTTGTGGTATCAAGAATGGCGAGACAAAATACCATAGTCATAATAATTTCAATAAGAGCACCAGCGATGATACCTACTCCCTGATTGAGAGCGTTTGTAGCAAAACCAGCATTTACTATAAGTGCTCCGTTTGTCATATTTGAAACGATAGCATAAAGTATAACCGCACCGAGTATAGCACCCACGATTTGCGCAACTATATAACCAAGAACTTTATTCCATGGAAACTTTCCAGATAAAGCCATTGTCAAAGTTACAGCAGGATTAACATGTGCTCCAGAAACACCATCAATTAAGAAAACAACGACAGTGAGTCCGAGACCAAAAGCTAGAGCAACTCCTAATACCCCAATTGCTCTACCCGCAAAAATGGTAGCTCCACAACCGATTAAGATCAATAGAGCTGAACCAATAAGTTCTCCAATATAAGCTTTCATAAAATTAACTAATATTAAAATATTATTAATGTTAATAACGCTGATAAATAATAGCTATTAACATTAATAATTATAACAACTATTTTCTCTTGCCTAGACTTTACAAAAATATTTTTTGTGTTTATTTCATTATTCCACCCCCAACTAGTAAATTTTTATCAAAAAATACTAAAGATTGTCCCTCCGTATAAACAAAATTCTTCTCCTCTTTCAAAAGTTCATACTCAATGATCAATTCTTCTTTAGATTTTTTAAGATTTTTAATTTTTATTTTAGTTTCTTTTGCGTGATATCTTTCTTGAACAGAATAAACTTTTTCTTTTTTTAATTCTTGAGTAAAATTAACATTTTCTAAAATTATTTTATTTTCTTTTTCTTGGGAAAGTTTTAGAGAGACATATAAAATATTCTTTTCAAAATCTTTTTCTGTAATATATTTACCATTTATTTTTTCTCCAATAGTGTAAAAGAAAATTCCGTCATGAATACCAACATTCTTTCTAAGATCCAAATCAAAAATTTTACCTTTTTTATTTTTGATAAATTCTTTTAAGAAATCTTTTACATCAATTTTCCCTATGAAGCAAAGTCCTTGCGAATCTCTTTTTTTAGCTGTAGCTAAATTATTTTTTAAGGCAATTGCTCTAATTTCAGATTTCAAAAGATTTCCAATCGGGAAAATTATTTTACTTAATTGTTTTTGAGTGAGAGTCCAAAGAAAATAGCTTTGATCTTTAGTAGTATCTTTAGCTTTGTATAAAAGATTATTTTTATTTTGAGCATAATGTCCTGTCGCCACATAATCTGCTCCGTTTTTCATAGCCCAAGATAGAAATGCCCCAAATTTTACCTCCTTATTACAAAAGACATCTGGATTTGGAGTGCGTCCTTTTTTGTATTCGTCAATCATATAATCAATCACTCCTTCTTTATATTCTTTCTCTAAATCTAAAGTTAAAAATGGAATGTCTAATTGTGCACAAATTCGCATCGCATCTCGCCTATCTTCCTTCCAAGTACATTCTATAAAATCTGGCTGCCAAACTTTAATAAATACCCCTGTCACATCATATTTTTTATTTTTCAATAGCAAAGCTACCACCGAAGAATCTACTCCTCCAGATATTCCAACGAAAACCTTTTTCTTTTTACTTTTTATTTTTGACATTTTTCTTTATGGCTTTTTTCACTTTTTTATCTTCTTTCTTAGAAGGTAAGATTATTTCAGTATAAATTTTCTTTTCATCTCCAAACATTTCTTTAATAAACTTTTGAACATCTTTAAACTCTGTCTTTTTTATAGCTGATAAATCTTGTTTTTTGGTTAATATTTCTCCATATACCGCTAAAATATATTGAGATAACTCAATAATCTCTGTAGAATTATTTTCTGAAGTTTCTAACGTTTCCAAAACAACAGTCTTGGTTTGTAAAAATCTTTTCTTAAATTTATCAGAATTAAAATCGTTAATTATATTCCTAAATTCTTTTTTGATTAAAGGTATATTTTTCTCATCAGTCTTTATATTCATGCCGATAGAAAAAGTGTTTTTATTATTGTTAGTATAAGTTCTTACTCCATAACACAACTTATACTCGATCCTAAATTTTTCAAAAAAAAGTTCTTGTAAAAGCTTGTTGGCTAAATAGTAAATACTCCTCTTTTTATATTCTAATTTTTTTGTAACTACATTTATACCTATTTCTACCTGTTCTCTTTCTATACCAATTTCATTAGCTTTTTTTTGAATTAAATTTTTAATAGGATTATTTATATTTTGTATTTTTCTATTTGGCTTAAAATTTTTTAAAATTGGCACATCTTTTAAAAACTCTTTTATAAAATTAAGCTTTTTATTATCAACATTACCTACCAAAATAATATCCATATTACCAATACCAAAATTCTTTTGATGATAATTTATCAAATCTTGTCTATTAATCTTTTTAATAGTTTCTGGAAAACCGAGCGGACTTAAAAACCTATTATAAATATGCCCATGGTAAGTGTTTCTTCGTACCTCCTTAAGATACTTTAAATATTTTTCATTATTATATCTATTCCAAGCTTCTTGTAATATAACCTGCCTCTCATTCTCTACTAAATCTTCTTTTATAAAGGAATTGAAAATCATATCCTTCAAATCAAGCATAACTTTCTCGTAATTCTTTGGGTAAGATTTGAATGTGTAGCAGATATTATAATACGAGGTAAATGCATTTGATGTCCCTAGTGTATACTTTTTCTTCCATTCATAAACTGCTTTTTCGTTCGGTAACTTAGGAGATCCCTTAAGAGTCACATGCTCAAGAAAATGAGCGGTACCTTCTTTACCTATTTCGTCAGCTAAAGCTCCGGTATTAAAAACAATATTCACATGAATACACGGCGCCCAAGGTATATTTTTGTAATAAACCGGCACACCGTTTATAATTTTCTTTTTAAAATCAAATGGATCAAAATTTTTTAGATGCATATGATTAAATATACAACTTTAAACCGCTCTCATCAACTTCTTATAGACTTCTACGAGAGCTCTGGTATCAGCTAAAGCAGTATGCGCTTTTGCGTTTTCTACTTTTAAAAGCTCGCATAAATATCTCAAAGTAAAGAACGAAGCTTGAGGCGCATCATAAAGCCGAGCAAAAGCTACAGAAATAGTATCAATTTTTCCATAATGCATATCATTTTCAACCCCTGTTTTTTTATAAGCTTTATCTATAAAATTATAATCAAAAACTAGATTGTGAGAGACGAATGTACAACCTTCTGCTTTTTTATTAAAATCTTCTATAGCATTTTTAAGTGGTACCGCAAAAAGCCAATCCACTTCATTATACCCATTAACACGAAGAGCTTCTTCTTCTGCGTCCTCTATTCTTTCTGGCTTAATCTTCCACTCATATTCTCCAAGAATTTCTATTTTAGGACCTTTCCCTTCTCTTTCAACTTGTCTAGCCACAATTAAAGCCAATTCAATAATCTCATGTTTTTCATAATCTGTTCCGGTGGTTTCTACGTCTACAAAAGCTAAATTGTGTGTTTTCATAATTTTTAATAAGCTAAGAAATTTTTACTAAACTAGTATAACATAAACCAATTTTTTAATTCCTTAAATATTTGTTTATATTATCTAAATGAGTCTCATAGTCTTTAGCATAATAATTTTTCCCATCATTTCCAGTAATATAATAAATATATCCTAAATTAATAGGTGTGAGAGTGGATCTGATAGCTACAGTTCCAGGATTATTAATTGGAGCTTTGGTAAATCCTCTTTCTTTATAAGTGCTTGTAGCCGCATCAATTTGCAAAGGATAATTTATTTTTAATCTAGTCCAAAGTACACCAGCCACCATACGCATATCTTGTTCATTATTTGCTTCCCCTTCTAAATAGCTTGCCATTTTAATAATGTCGTTAATTGTGACTGTGGTGGTACCAACTTCATTTACCAAAGTTAATCTTTTAGTTAAATTGATAGTTTTATCTTCATCTATAAAATATTCTTCTACTGGAAACTCACTCAAATCTAAAGCGTAAATATGCAACTCTTCTTTTTCTTCAGAAAAAAGTTTTTTTAATCTTGTATAAAAATTGTTTTCCATTTGAGAAATTACTTCGTCTAAAGTGACATTTGGTAAAAATAAATAAGTTTCTGGAAAAAGATATCCTTCTTTATCGCTAATTTTAGAAAGAATGTTTTCTAGAGAAAAATCATCTCTTAATTGAGTCTTGTCTGAAACTGCTGAAAAAGCATTACTGATAATATTGGCCACTTTTTCCCTATTAAACCCTTCTGGAATAGTGATTCTTACTGGTGGAATAGCATATTTTGAATTAATAATTTTGTTAGCTACTGAAACCAAAGTATCCTTTTTATCAAACTGATAAATACCTGCTTGAGCGATTTCATTTTTTGAAAAAAGTTTTACATAAACTTTGAAAGCTAAAGAGGATTTAATTATTTTTTCATCTTCTAATCTTTGTCCTATATAAGCGACACTTTCTCCATTATTGATTTGAAAATAATTATTTTGAGAAAGAGTGTTAGCTAAATTTACTTTAGTGTAAAAAATATTATAAACAAATAAGAGAAAGAAAAATACAATCGCTAAGCCGATAATATGATATTTATTATGTAAAAGAAATTGAAAAATATTTTTATCCTTCATTTTGTCTTCTTCTATTTTTTTGAGTATAAAAAAATTTTTAAAATCTTCTCCCTGCATAATAGCTAAATGTATAAAATTAATAAGACCATAATAACACAAAAAGGCTTTTAAAATAAGCTTTTCTGTGAATTTCTAGAAAAAACCTTATTAAATAGGAAGATTTGAAGGAGAAGAAGATTTGACTGAGTCGATACGAGGAATAGATGGAGTAGCAGCTACTTCTCCCGGGAAGTGATATAAAGTGGCTAATTCTTCAAGATTTAAAATATTTCCTTTACTGTAATTTCTAGTAGGCTTAAAAGGGCTAAATAAAATATTATTGTAATTTCTAAAACTTGTATATTTACCGCA
>CAZNZP010000014.1:0-15395 GCA_964577625.1 uncultured Candidatus Saccharibacteria bacterium | reverse complement strand
GGTATTACAGAGTTTTTACCTATTTCTTCAACTGGCCACCTGATTTTAACTTCTCACCTTTTAAATCTTCCTAGCACTGAAGCTTTAAAAAGTTTTTTGATAGTGATTCAATTTGGAGCAATATTAGCTGTTTTAGTTTTATATATAAAAGAATTGTTTAATATTGAAACTATTAAAAAATTAATTATTGCTTTTCTTCCAACTGGAATTATTGGTCTTACTCTTTATAAAATAGTCAAAGGATATTTAATGGATAATATTTTAATAGTAATTATTTCTCTCATACTCGGAGGTATCGCCATGATTCTCATTGAGAGAAATTATATTCGTAGAAATAGACACATGCATCCAGAGTTTGATAAAAAATTAACTGGTAAAAACGAGAAAGATTTAAATATAAAAGAAATTAGTTATAAAAAAGCATTTTTTCTTGGACTTTGGCAAAGTGTAGCTATGATTCCTGGAGTCTCACGAAGTGGAGCTACAGTCATTGGTGGACTTCTTATGAATTTAAAAAGAGAGACTATTGTAAAATTTTCTTTCCTTTTAGCTATTCCTACTATGCTCGCAGCTTCTGTTTTGGATCTTTATAAGAGTTATCACCTTTTTTCTTCGGCTGACATTTTAAATATTGGAATCGGATTTGTAGTTTCATTTATTTTTGCGCTTATCTTTATTAAATGGCTTCTCTCTTATGTACAAAAACACAACTTCATCGCTTTTGGCTGGTATAGAATAATTTTAGCTCTCGTCTTCTTTATTGTATTTTTTGTGATTTAATTTTACAAAATAAAAAACCCTGCGGCGGCAAAGTATTCAGTACTACAACAATAATCAAAAGATTAATGTTCTAGACTTTTGTTTACGGCCGACCAGGGTTTTAGGTGTGAACATGTAGTGTAGAGCGTCCTCTGACTCTGACATGTGAACTCTTTTAGAGTTTTATTATTTTTTGGCCGATTTAAATCTATCACAAGCTAAAAAATAATGCAAGTTTTTTTGAAAAAAGAAAAAGTGGATAATTCCTGAAGTTTTTTGTGTGTTATAATTTTAAAAAAGAATAGCTATTATTTATGTATCTGAAATCTGTCAGCATGCAAGGTTTTAAGAGCTTTGCAAAAAAAATAAATATTGATTTGACCGCTCCAGTGACTGGTGTAGTTGGTCCAAATGGCTCTGGAAAGTCTAATGTAGCTGAGGCCATTCGTTTTGTACTTGGAGAACAAAGCATGAAAGGACTTCGCTCTAAAAGTGGAAGTGATTTAATTTTCAAAGGATCTTCCAAAATTGCTCCCCTTTCTCGTGCTAGTGTTTCTATGTATTTGGATAATACTTCCAAAAAGATAGATGAAAAAATTATCAATTCTAATACAGAGACAAGCTCCGCACTTTCTAATTTTATAACTTTAGATGAAATAGTTTTGACTCGTGAAGTTTATTCTGATGGTACTAGTGAATATTTGATTAATGATACAAAAGTCAGGCTAAAAGATGTGCAAGAGTTGTTGGCTATGGCAAATATTTCTGTAGCTGGACACACCATAGTCAATCAAGGAGAAGCGGATAGAATACTTTTATCCAATAACTTTGAAAGAAGAGAAATGGTGGAAGATGCTCTTGGTTTAAGAATTTATCAAATGCGTATTAAAGAAGGAGAAAAGAAGTTGGAAAAAGTAAAAATTCATCTTAATCAAATCGCTTCCATGCGAAGAGAAAATCTTCCTCACTTAAATTATCTTAAAAAACAAGTTAAGGAGTTAGAAAAAAGAGAAGAAGAGATTGGTTTTATTGATGAGATGTTAAAAGTTTATCTCTATAAAGAAAATATTGAAATAGAAAGAAAGAGAAAAGATATCCCACAAAATGGTGTGGATGGACAAATTGATGCTTTGGAGACAGAGCTTCACACATTATCTGACGCCAAAAGAGAGACGGAGAAAAGAATAAATGAAGCAGGAGAAAATAATGAAGCAACTCAGACTTTATCTACTGAATTAAAAGATATAGAAAGAGAATTACATCAAATTTTAGAAGAGAGAGAAAGAGTTTATAGAGAGATTTTGAATTTAGAAGTAGAGATTAAATTTTTGGAAAAGAAACAGGAAGAAATTAAAAACCAAAAAAATATTTCTGAAGTGGTAGAGGAAGTTAAGAATTATTTTATAGACAAGCAGGATCTACATTCTTTTGCGGGGAATCGTGATTTGCTCTGGAAGAATATTTTTGAACTATATGATTTAAAAAATTATGAAGAATTACATACTGTCTTAAAAGACACAAATATAAATGAAAAAGCTTTTTTTGAGCAACTGACAAATCAGGACGTTAATAAAATTAAAAATACCAACAACTCCCCCACCGAAAACTTTTCTTCTGAAATCAAAAATCTGGAAGATAAACTTTTTGAAAAGAAAAACACTTTGGAAAAATTAGATGAGCAGAAAAATCAAATCATATCTAAAAAAGAAGAAAAATCTGAAGAGTTAAAGAGAATAGAAAAAGATGCTCAAGAAAATACTTATAAACTAGATAATAAAATTCTTCAACTCAAATTAGATCTTGAAAAACTTTATTCTCAAAAAGAAGCTATTAGATTGAGAGAAGAGAATCTCGCTGAACAAGAAAAAGATTTTGAAACACTAATTCAAGAAATGAGTAGCTTAATAGGAAATAAAGTTTTTGATTATAAGAATTTTGATGAAAATACCATGCCAGATGAAGAGAGGGTTTTGTTTGAACTTTCTCAACATGATCTTGGTAAAAAATTAGAGAGAAGTAGAATCCGTATTGAAGAGAGTGGTGTAATTAATGCTAAAGATATTCTTGATGAATACAATCATCTCACAGAAAGAGATAGTTTTCTTGCTGGAGAAATTGCTGATCTTGAAAACTCTCAAAACAATTTAGAGACTCTCATAAAAGACTTAAAAGATACTTTACTCTCCGACTTTAATCAAGGTCTTCAAAAAATCAATACAAACTTCAATAATTACTTCAATGAGATTTTCCCTGGAGGAAAAGCTTCTTTATCTCTAGAAAAGATTGTGAAGCCAATTGTGGAAGGAGTTAATTTGGAAGAAGCGGAAGAAGAAAAAGAGCCAGGCATAGAGATTACTATTAGTCTTCCAGAAAAGAAAATTAAAGATTTACAAATGCTTTCTGGTGGCGAAAGAGCTTTGTCTTCTATTGCTCTTATTTTTGCCATGTCTTCTATTAATCATCCTCCATTTATGGTGCTTGATGAGACAGATGCTGCTCTTGATGAGTCTAATGCTCGCAAATATGGAAAAATGATTCGCCGACTCGCAGAAAGATCAAAGCTTCTTGTCATCACTCACAATAGAGAGACCATGAATCAATGTGATGTGCTTTATGGTGTCACTATTGGCTCTGACGGATCATCTAAACTCCTTTCTATTAAATTTAATGAAGCTACAGAATACGCAAAGTAGCTTATAATATTTTACAAATTTAAATCCCTCTGTTATACTCCTGTGCTATAATGACAAATAATTATTTTGCATAATTTTAATTCTTAAGTTGTGTTTTTATTTTAAACAAATTATTCTTTATGAAATTAGTAATCGTAGAATCTCCAAGCAAAGCAAAAACAATAGAAAAATATTTAGGCAAAGACTATACAGTCCGTGCTTCTGTTGGGCATATTCGCGACTTACCAAAATCAAACAAAAAAGCTTTAGATATTGAAAACGGATTTATCCCTCACTATGAAATAGTCAAAGGTAAAGAAAAAGTAATCTCTGAAATTAAATCTTTAGCTAAAAAAGCTGATGAGGTAATTCTCGCAACTGACCCCGACCGTGAAGGAGAAGCTATTGCTTGGCATGTACGTGAAGCAGCTGATTTAAAAAAGTCCAAAAGAGCTGTCTTTTATGAAGTGACTAAAGAAGCTGTGCTAGAAGCTATCAAAAATACAAGAGAGATAGATATGAATTTGAAAGAAGCTCAAGAAGCTAGAAGAGTGCTTGATAGATTGGTAGGATATGAACTTTCTGGAATTATTTGGAAAAAAGTAAGATATGGTCTCTCTGCAGGTCGTGTACAATCTCCAGCGCTTCGTATAATTATGGAAAGAGAAAGAGAAATAAGAAATTTTGTACCAGTAAAATACTTTAATATTGCCGCAGAATTAGAAACCGTTGGAAAACTTAAAGAGTCTAAAAAATATAAGCTAGTCTTTGATTGTGAATTAGAGCCAGGGTTAAAGCCAGAATTAAATTCAGTTGAAGCTGAAGAATTGGCGAAGAAAATTGTCAAAGAAGGTAAAGCGGGTACTTGGTATGTGAAAGACATAAAAGAAACTCATGCAAAATCTTCCCCAAAGCCACCTTTCACTACCTCCACACTTCAACAAACAGCTTCTAGTAGACTTGGTTTTGCACCAAAGAAAACCATGATGCTTGCTCAAAAACTTTATGAGAAAGGTTTTATTACTTATATGCGTACAGATTCCACCAATCTCGCCTCTTCTGCTATAGCTGAAATTTCTAATTTTATCTCAAAAGAATATGGTAAAAATTATTTAGAAACTAGAGTCTATAAAACAAAGTCTAAAAATGCTCAAGAAGCTCATGAAGCTATTCGTCCGACTCACGTCACCACTTTAAGTGCTGGGACTACTCCTGATGAAAAAAGACTTTACACTTTAATCTGGAATAGGACAGTCGCTTCACAAATGTCTGACATTAAACTTTTAAGAACAAAAATTATAGCCAATATTAAAAATAAACTCGCCTCTGGCGTAGCGATGAATGATTATCCAAATTTCTTTATTAATGGATCTATTGTGCTTTTTGATGGTTGGCTCAAAGTTGATCCAGATGGAAAAGGAGAAGATGTTTTACTTCCAAAATTAAATATAGAAGATACTTTAAATTTGAAAGCTATTAATAGTATTTCTAAAGAGACTTTACCGCTGGGAAGATATAGCGAAGCGAGTTTAATTAAAGAATTAGAAAAAAGAGATATTGGTCGCCCTTCAACTTATGCTTCTATTGTCTCCACTATTGAAGACAGAGGTTATGTAGAAAAAGTAAATAAAGCTCTTATCCCGACAGACACAGGAGAAGTGGTTTCAGATTTTCTAGAAGAAAATTTTGCTAAATATATTTCTGATGATTTCACTTCTGAAATGGAAGATGACTTGGATAAAATAGCGGAAGGTAAATTGACTTATAAAAAACTTTTAACTGATTTTTATAAACCTTTCCAAAAAGAAATTAAAGAAAAAGATAAAATTGAAAAGACAAATAATTTTGGTGAAGCCCCAAAAGATATTAAATGTCCAGAATGTAATTCAAAAATGATTATCAAGCTTTCTCGTGGAGGTAAATTTTATTCATGTTCTAAATTTCCAGACTGTTCTGGAGCTAGGACTTTAGAAGGAGAAGTGATGGAAGGTCCAAAAGAAACTGGTAAAATCTGTCCAAAATGTGAAAAAGGTAAACTTATAGAAAGGACTGGCCGCTATGGAAAGTTTATTGCTTGCGGCAATTATCCAAAGTGTAAATATATTGAAGTATCTGAAGAAGAAAAACAAAAGAAAAGTACAGGAGTAAAGTGTAATAAATGTGAGACCGGATATCTTGAAGAAAGAAGAGGAAGATTTGGAATATTTTATTCTTGCTCTAATTATCCAGATTGTAAATTAGCAATCAAAGCTAAACCTACTGGAAACTATTGTAAACTTTGTGGAGAATTGATGATGGAAGGCACAAAAACAATTCCTGAACGATGTTCTGACAAGACCTGCCCAAATCATAATCCTCACAAATTAAATAAATAAAAAAATAACACCGCTAACTCGTAGCGGTGTTTTTGTGTTCTTAGATTGCTTCCTTTTTTTTGTAACGAGCATTGACTGGTTCTCGTCTATTTTCTAGAAGAAATTTATCAGCAATTTTTCCTAGTTTTCGACAATCTTGTCCTGGCATAAATATGTTGTATTCCGACATTTCTAGAATATAAGTTAATATTCCTCGAAATTTGTACAATGAAACATACTCATACTCGGTCTCCTTTATAAGCCGGTAAAACTTAGCTGTTTTATTTGTTACCGGTGGCAATCTTTCCATAGAGAATTTTTGTAGTACATCCTCTTCCAAAATTACCCCTTCAAAGCAAGAGAGCTTTTTTAAGGTCTGCTCATCTAGACCTTTCGTTTTAGGTGAACACATACGCACTTTTTTAAAAATTAAACTTTTTGAATTTGTTCAAAGAACTTTTAACAGTCTATCAAAATAAGCTTTATTTGTCAAGCTTTTTTGAGGAGTATGTTAAATTTAATAAAACCCTTTTTAATGATAGAATAGATAAAAATGGAAAAAGAAAAGAATAATTTAGTTTTACAACATAGATCCCCTATTTTAAAGGAGATTTTTGACTCTGCACCAAAAGAAAGAGTTTTTACTGATGAGGATAAAGCTGTTATTGAAAAAGCTTTTAATTTTGCAAAAATTGCTCATGAAGGTAGTTTAAGAAAATCTGGAGAACCATATTTTGTTCACTGTGTAGAAACCGCAAAAAATATTGCTAGACAAAATATGGATATTAGTACTATTGTAGCTGGATTACTTCATGATACTTTAGAAGATACTAATACTTCAAGAGAATCTTTATTAAAAGAATTTGGAGAAGAGGTTTTGACTTTAGTGGAAGGAGTATCCAAACTCGGCACCATTAAATATAAAGGAGTGGAGAGACATGCAGAAAGTATGCGAAAATTTTTCGTAGCTTTAGCTGATGATATTCGTGTGGTGGTTATTAAGCTCTGTGACCGTCTTCACAATGTCTCCACTCTAGAATATATTGAAGAAGATAAAAGAAGAAGAATAGCTTTAGAGACTCTAGAAATTCATGCTCGCTTGGCAGACAGAATTGGTATGGGAAAATTAAAAAGTGAATTAGAAGATGAAGCTTTCCCTTATGCACATGAAGAAGATTATAAAAAAGTAAAAGAAATGTTTGACTCAGTGAGTACTGCCTCTGAAGAATATCTGCTTAAAATTTTGGCTAGAGTGAAAGAAGAATTAGGTATTTTTGAAATTAAATATTTAAAAATAGATCACAGATTGAAACACCTTCATTCTCTATATGAAAAACTTAAAAAACATAACTGGGATATACAAAAGATTTATGATATTGCTGCTATGAGAATTATTGTAGATGATATAGCCACTTGTTATCAAGCTTTGGGAGTGATTCATGGACTTTATAGACCAGTACCACGAAGATTCAAAGATTATATCGCTCTTCCAAAACCAAATGGTTATCAATCTCTTCATACTACAGTTTTTGATGGTGAAGGTGGAACTTTTGAAGTACAAATTCGTACCAAACAAATGCATGAAGAAGCGGAATATGGTATAGCTTCTCATTTGGCCTATAAAGAAGTTGGCGATTCTAGAAAAGTAAAAAATAAACAAGAAAAATCTAAGATGGATAACATCAATCAAAAAATCGCTTGGACAAAACAACTTTTTCAACCACAAGATATTGATTCCGAAAATAAAGATTTTATAAAAAATATTAAAGAAGAATTTTTTGATGAGACTTTGTTTATTCACACCCCAAAAGGAGATGTGATAGAAATGCCAAAAGGGTCTGGGGTGGTAGATTTTGCTTATATGGTGCACTCTGACATTGGAAACCATATTTCTGGAGTGATGGTAAACGCTAAAATGGTCTCACTAGATACCAAATTAAAGGATGGTGATATGGTAGAAATTATCGTGAAAGAAGACGCTAAACCAAGTCGTAAGTGGCTAAATTATGCTTCTACATCTTTAGCAAAAAGACATATACGAAACTATCTTAAAGGTATTGAAAATAATTTATAAGCTAAAATTACGAATATCATAGAGATCGTCTTCCCTTTCTTCAAAATTTCTAATTTCTTCTTTACTTCTATCATCTTCTAACTTAAAATCATCTAAATTGGTTTCAGATTTTTGACCTAATAATTTTCCAATGTGATTTTCTTCATTGTTTAAAACTGGTACAGTGCTTTCACTATTTTGTAGATTTAAAGGCTGTGCTCCTGAGGTGTTTATACCTTCACCATCTTCTTCAATAAACCCTATTTCTTTTTTTATTTTATCAAACATACCTTCGTGAACTTTTTCACTCCCAACTCTTTTAATAAGTCCCGCTAAAGCTAAAAGTTCGTCATGGGAAAAATAATCAATAGTAATTTTTCCACCTTTCTCTTTTGGCTCAATAGAGACTCTCGTGCCAAGACTTTCAGCAAGTCTTTTTTCTAAATCTATTACCTCAGGATTTGCCATTAAAGATTTTTTACGAACTTTTTCTAATGCTACTTTTCTAGCTAGACCTTCTGCTTCACGAACAGTCATTTTTCTCATAAGCATTTCTTTAAACAAAGTAATTTGCTCATCTGGTTTGTCTACCAACATAAGAAGTGGACGAGTATGTCCTTCAGAAATTTTACCTTCTACAAGAGCATTTAAAATTTCTTGTGGAAGCATGAGAATACGCACAGTATTAGACACATACTCTCTACTTTTTCCCACTTTCTTCCCAATATCTGCCCAAGAAAGTTTAAATTCATCAGCCAGCTGTTGAAAAGATTTTGCTCTATCTACCGCATTTAAATCTTCTCTTTGAATATTTTCAATAATTGCTAATTCAAGCTTTGCTCTATTGTCATCTCCGACACGCACTACACAAGGAACCTCTTTTACTCCAGCAAGCTTTGAAGCACGCAATCTTCTCTCTCCAGCAATAAGTTCATAAGTCACAGAAATTGATCCATCATCGTGCGGATCTTCTCTTCTGGTGACTACAAGCGGCTGCAAAACTCCATACTGACGAATACTTTCTGCTAAATCACGCAAATTGCGCTCATCAAATTCACGACGAGGTTGATATGGATTTGGTTGTATTTTATCTGTCTCAATCCAAAAGACCGCATTTTGTAATTCAGCCATAATTAAAAAGGTTATTTATGTGAGTATTATAGCATGGAAAATTTTTCAAAATATGATATATTGTTGATAAATCTAAAGACAAATTAAAGATTTAAACTTGCCGAAGTGGTGGAATGGTATACACGTGCGACTCAAAATCGCATGCCTTACGGCTTGTGGGTTCAAGTCCCACCTTCGGCACAAAAATTTCCCTCTAATGACTTTTTTCTAAATAATTGCTATATTTTAATTATGAAAAGTAGTTGGGCAAAAGCTAGAAAATGGCTTTGGAAAATAATTTTAGTAGCAATAATATTTTTTATTATATTTATAATTATTTCTTTAATTATTTATTTTTATATTGCAGATTATTCTAAAAGTTTTATCTATTCTGATATAAACTCTATTCCAAAAAATAAAGCTGGGCTTGTACTAGGCACTTCCCCTGTTACCAATTCTGGAGGATTGAATTTATTTTTTATTAGTCGCATGACTGCTACTAAAGATCTACTTGATGCGGAAAAAATAGATTATGCTATTGTCTCTGGAGATAATAGAACTGTTGCCTACAATGAGCCAAAATATATGCGCAATTATCTTTTAAAAT
The DNA here is from genome assembly GCA_964577625.1 of uncultured Candidatus Saccharibacteria bacterium. GTDB lineage: Bacteria > Patescibacteriota > Minisyncoccia > Phycocordibacterales > UBA5272 > UBA5272. The sequence continues at coordinate 5,840 of CAZNZP010000014.1, read as the reverse complement.
TAAATGTAGATGAAAACGCTATTGTTTCAGATTATGCTGGCAGAAGAACTCTTGACTCAGTCCTCAGAAGTAACGAGGTTTTTAATCAAGAAGATATCACTATCATCTCTCAAAAATTCCATAATGAAAGAGCCATCTTTATTGCTAGAAAAAATGGTATTAATGCTATAGCTTATAATGCAAAATATCCTTTTGATAAATTTACAGATAATATTTATGTGAATAGTAAGACATTTTTAAGAGAAATTTTAGCTAGAGATTTAGCGGTTTATGATATTCTCACTAATAAACGCCCAGCTATTTTAGGCAATCAAATAGAAATTGAAAATGAAAAAATTGATGGCTTTAAAAGATTGATTTTAGAAGATTAGAATTTATGAAAAAATCTTTACCTAAAATCTATGTAATTATTGGTCCTACAGCCAGCGGAAAAAGTGATGTGGCTGTAGAACTTGCTAAAAAAGTTAAAGGAGAAATTGTTTCTGCTGATTCTCGTCAGGTTTATAAATATTTTGATATTGGTTCTGGAAAAATTACTAAAAAAGAAATGCGAGGAGTAAAACATTATTGTCTTGATATTATTGATCCTGAAAAATATTCTAAAAACTATCACAAAAAATATCAAAGCTTTTCTGTAAATGATTATTTAAAATATGCCAATAAAGCTATTAAAGAGATTTTGAAGAAAAAGAAGACTCCCATTATTTGTGGAGGGACAGGACTTTATATTGACGCTATACTTTATGGTCTACCAAAAAATGCCAAACCAAATCCCCTCCTTCGCGCTGAACTAGAAAAAGAAGATTTAAAAAGTTTATTAGCTAGAATTAAAAAACTAAATAAAGAAAAATATTTAGAGCTTACAAAAAATGAAAATCCAAGTGAAAGAAATAATAAAAGAAGACTAATCAGAATAATAGAGATTTTAGAAGGTAAAAAATTAGAAAACAATAAACCAGAAATCTCTAAAAGAAACACAGAATTAAAATACGAACCAGAATTTATTTTTATAGAAAAAAGTAATGAAGAATTACGTGAGAGAATAAATTTAAGACTAAAAAGAAGACTAGAAGGAAAAGGTAAAAATAATCTAGTAAATGAAATTAAATTTTTAAGAGATAAGCTTAAACTCTCTGATGAATGGCTGCTTTCACTTGGACTAGAATATAAATATGTGACCATGTATCTCCATGGAGACCTCACTTGTGAGCAAATGATTGAGACTCTTCAGAATAAAATATGGCAATTCGCCAAACGGCAAATTTTGTGGAACAAGAGGTATAAAAATGCTATAATCTCAAAATAATTATGGAAAATAAAGAAGGAAAATACTATATAACAATTGGGCTTGAAATACATGCGGAGCTAAAGACAAACAGTAAAATGTTTTGTTCTTGTGCCAATGTGCCTCTAGAAGACTCCCCAAACAAAAATGTCTGCCCTATTTGTATGGCCCATCCAGGCACTCTCCCTACTTTAAATAAAGAAGCTATTAAAAAAATGATTGAAATCGGTCTCTATATTGGAGCCGATATTGCCGACTTTACCGAATGGGACAGAAAACATTATTTTTATCCAGATATACCAAAAGCTTATCAACTCACTCAGTATAAATATCCTATTGTCTCAAATGGAAAAATAAATGATTGGCCCCTCACTAGAATTCATCTTGAAGAAGACACGGCTAAATCTACTCACGATCAAGGAGATCATACCCTCATAGACTTCAATCGTTCTGGAGTACCTTTGATGGAGCTAGTGACTGAGCCACAGACTTTTGAAGATATTGAAATAGCCGCTAAAGCTTGTAGTGACTTCGCAAAAGAATTGCAACTCATTTTAAGAACTTTAGATGCTAGTGAAGCTGAGATGAGTAAAGGGCAAATGAGAATTGAAGTCAATCTTTCTGTCTCCCAAGATAAAAATAAATATGGTACCAAAGTAGAAGTTAAAAATATTAATTCTTTTAAATCTGTAGAAGATTCTGTACGTTATGAAGCGAAAAGACATATTGAATTAAATGAAGCTGAAAAAAAAGATGAAATAGTCCAAGAGACGCGCGGCTTTGAAGAGAATAAAAGAATTACAGTTTCTCAAAGAAAAAAAGAATCTGCTAATGATTATAAATATTTCCCAGATCCAGATCTACCAAAACTCTTTTTACATTCTCTTTTTGATTTGAAAACTCTTGAAGAAGCTTTACCGGAAAGACTTCCTGAGATTAGAAAAAATCTTAGTGAAGCTGGTGTGAAAGATGAATATATTGAATTACTTTTAAACAATACCACTCTCTTTAAATATTTTGATAAAGTAAAAGAAGAAATTGAAAATCGTGATTTATCTAAAGAAAAAATTAATCAGTTAATCAATTTAGCGGTAAACTATATCTCTGTGGATGTGTCAGCAATTTTACAAAAGGAAGCTGAAAATAGTCTAGTCCATTTTGTAGACGAAGAAGATTTTGTAGATATTATGGAAATGATTTCAAATAATGAACTTTCCAGCCGTGGTGCAAAAGATTTAATCACTTTCATCATGACTGAATTATCTAATGAGAAAATGCTTGAAATGGCAGAAAATGATATGAGTGCAAGAGAAATAGCTGAGATGAAAGGTCTGATTCAAAAAAATGATAAAGAGAGTCTAGAAAAGATAATTGATACTGTGATAACCAATAATCCTGATCAATGGGACGCTTTAAAACTCGGAAACGATAAGCTTATTATGTTTTTCGTAGGACAAGCCATGAAAGAATCTAAAGGTTCTGGTAATCCTCAAATGTTTACAGAAATTATAAAAGAGAAAAGTAGATAATTTTACTCTGTTAATATTCTCTCTAATTTCTTTTCAAAATCTTTTACTGATTCATCGTCAAAAAGTGAAAGTAAAATGATATCACTTTTCTTTTGTTTAGAAACTTTTGCTAAATCAGAAACTTTTTTATCCAACCCTTTCTTATCTTTTACTTCATCAATTTTGGAAAGAATGATTATTTCTTTTTTCTTAGAGAGCTCATTGTTTTTAGTAGTTAAAAGATCATTTTCTTCATTTTTTTTGTCATAATTTTTCAACTCTTCTCTAATGGTGTTATAAGCTAATTTTATATCCTCATTTTCTGTTGAGACCAAATGAAATAAAATCTTGGTGCGAGAAATATGTTTCAAAAACTTATAACCAAGCCCTTTTCCTTCACTAGCACCATCAATAAGCCCAGGAATATCTGCTAAGATAAACTTTTTATACGCTCCGAGATTTGGCTCAAGAGTAGTAAAAGGATAATTACCAATTTTTGCCCTACTATTCGTGAGAGCATTCAAAAGTGAACTTTTACCAGCATTTGGAAGACCAATAAGACCAGCGTCAGCTATAAGTTTTAATTCTATCTCCAAAACTGCGTCTTCTCCCCTATCTCCTTTAGTAAATTGCTCTGGGGCTTGATTGGTAGAAGTTTTGAAGTTTTCGTTTCCTAATCCACCTTTACCTCCTCGTAAAATCAAAATCTCTTCTCCGACTTTATCACATTCGTATTTGATATCATAAGTCTTATTGTAAACTATGGATCCTGCCGGGATTCTTAAATACAAATCTTCTGCCCCATGTCCGTGCATACTTCTTTTTTTACCAGCTTCACCATTTTCTGCCGCCCAGTCTTTTTTATTTTTGTAATCATCCAAAGCTTGAATATCTTGTACTACACGCAAATACACATCTCCGCCTTTACCTCCGTCACCACCAGCTGGTCCACCATAAGGAATACCCTTTTCCCTTCTCCAGCGAACTACTCCATCACCACCGTTTCCAGCTTTGACATTTAAAATTGTATGATCTATTAACATATTTTTCTAAAATAATACTATAAAATAAAGGTTTTTTAAATATTGACAAATACTTATAAAAATGATATCATATTGATAGTATTGGACATTTAAAATTTTAAAAAAATGAAAAAAATTTTATGGATAATAGTTATCCTTACAGTTTTAGGAGTATATTTCTTAAGGAATATAGAAATTTCCTACACTCTGGTAGATAAACTTATTCTGCCGATTGGAGGTATACTTTTAATACCTATAGCTATTGGATTTTATTGGATTCTAACAGGAAAGAAACCAAAATTTTAATGAATAAAAACCGACTTCTTAAGAGGTCGGTTTATTTTTATTAGAATTTTAGAAATTTTTAAGACGATAAGATTTTTCGTGATCACGAATCTTCTCGTGAACTTTTGCTTCAATTTGACGAATTCTTTCACGAGTCACCTGAAATTCTTCCCCTACCTCTTCCAGTGTATGCATCACCCCATTATAAATTCCGAGACCATTTCTCATTTCTACAATTTTTCTTTCTTTTTCAGAAAGATCCATAAGAATCTCGTTTATCTGATCAGCCAAAATTCTACGACTCGCTTCTTGATCTGGAGATAAAATTTTATCATCAAAAACAAACTCTCCTAAAGATGACTTATCATCATCGTCTCCCGTTGGTTTTTCAAGAGAAAGTGTCTCTTGGTCAATATTTTCTATTACATGAATCTTTTCCACATCTACTCCCATTTCATCTGCAATCTCTTCAGACAATGGCTCACGACCAAGATCTTGAGAAAGTCTTCTTAAAACTTGTTTGTATTTAGCAATAGTTTCCACCATATGCACTGGAATACGAATAGTACGAGACTGGTCAGCTAAGGCACGAGTAATACCTTGACGAATCCACCAACATGCATAAGTTGAAAACTTATAACCTTTACTAAAGTCATATTTTTCTACAGCTTTATAAAGACCAAGATTTCCTTCTTGAATAAGGTCAAGTAAAGTAAGATTTGGACTTCTACCAACGTACTTTTTAGCGAAAGTTACTACTAGTCTAAGATTAGATTTCATTAGAATACTTTTTGCCTCTTCGTCACCCATCTCAATTCTTTTAGCTAGCTCTTTTTCTTCTTCAGAAGTAAGAAGTGGATATTGTCCAATTTCTTTTAAATAAATTTGAATACTATCTCTCCCAGATTCATCTCCGCCGAGCTTATTTATATCTTCATCCATATCCAAAAGATTGCTCCCATCAAGCACATCTACTCCGGCTATAGAGAGTTTTTCATAGAGCTCATCCAAATAAGATATATCCCTTTCCAAATCTGGGAAAATTTTAATAATATCATCATAAGTAATAAAACCTCTTTCTTTTCCTTTTCTAATAATCTCATTTTCTCTTTCCAGTCTATCCTCTTGAGATTTAGTTAATTTGGTTTTTACTTTTCCCTTTTTCTTGCTCTCTCTTTCTAGTTTGGCTTTATTTTTTTCTATTCTTTTTTGTCTCTCTTTCTTATCTTTTGCATTTTTTATTTCTCTTCTTTTTTTCTCTTCAATTTTTTCTTTGGCTGAAAGAGATCTCATATCAATAAATTTTCTAGCTGGAATTTTATTAGTTTTAGTTTTTTTATTTCTATCTTTAATAGCCACCTTTTTTGAAGTGGTTTTTTTAACTAATTTTTTAGCAACAACTTTCTTAGTTTTTGCTGGAGCTTTTTTTATAATTTTTTTTGTGGTTTTTGTAGCTTTAGTTTTTGTTATTTTTTTAGTGGTAGGTTTAGTAATTGTCTTCTTTTTTTGAGTGGTAGAAGGTTTAATTTTTGATTTTGTAATAACCTTCTTTTTTGAGACGGTTTTTTTTGAAGTTTTTTTCATGTAAAATATTTTATTTACTAAAAATTTATAAAATCGCAACCCCGAACACGCTCTTGTCAAGTTTTTTATAGTATACTTCTTTTCTAAAAATTATGCAAGTATTTTGGATTAAATTATTTTGAAGTTAATACTTTTGAAGATTCTAAAAGAGGTTTT
>CAZNZP010000013.1:0-15586 GCA_964577625.1 uncultured Candidatus Saccharibacteria bacterium | reverse complement strand
ATTACAAAACAATCCCCACAAAAGATATTGTAGAAAAAACAATGGACTCTCTCAGAAAAAATGGTCATTTACCAGAATTTTTTGAAACAAAAGAAGAAGCTCTAGAAAGAATAAAAGAACTTATACCAAAAGGAGTTTCTGTTATGAATGGAGCATCTCGCACTTTAGAAGATATTGGTTTTATAGAATATTTTAAAGGAAATAACCATGGCTGGAATAATTTACATGCCGAAATTTTGGCTGAAAAAGATGAGGCAAAACAAAATTTACTTCGCAAGCAATCTGTGCTTTCAGATTTCTATTTAGGAAGCGCACACGCTGTGACTGAGAATGGAGAAATTCTTATAGCTTCCAATTCTGGCAGCCAATTACCTCACGTAGTCTTCACTTCAGAAAACTTAATATTTGTAGTTGGAACACAAAAAATCGTGCCTACGCTATCAGAAGCTTTTAGTCGTCTAGAAAAGTATGTTATTCCTGTTGAGAATGCACGTATGCAAGAAGTTGCTGGAGTGGATACTTATCCATCAAAAATTGTCATCTTAAATAAAGAGCAAGAGTTTATGGGAAGAAAATCTCACATTCTATTTGTAAATGAAGAATTAGGTTTTTAATTTAATATATCAGCACAAAACAAAAACACTCTACTTAAAAAGTAAAAGAGTGTTTTTGTTTTATTGAGAAGATTATTTAACTAAGTCTTTTTTAAAACTTATGTATAGAGTCGCCCCAATAAATACCGCCACACACAAAACCGTTGTGGCTATAACACCGGGATACTGACCAGAGAATCCTGTCTCAGATAAATGTTTAAAAAGAATCGCCCCGTATGCCCAAATAAGCACAAGACCGTAAGGGAAAAAGCGATCACGCAACATACGCCACACTCCAATCATCGCTCCCACTAAAAGTACTATTATTGTCCAAAAACTATCAGAAAGCCCAAAACCGTTCCAGCCAACACTAACCAAAAAGATTGTAATATTAGCTATGGTGGCTACCGTAATCCATCCAAAGTAAATACTAAAAGGCGCACGAACTAGCCAAGTCTGTCTTCTGTTAAAAGTATTAGTTCTGAGCGTCTCTGCTACACGAACAAGTGTCCATAATAACCCAGCCATGAAGATCACAGAAAGCCAAATCAAATCATAATGCCAAGCAAATATCCACAAAGAATTTAATATAGCATTTAATATAAACAATTTATTTATTTTAGCCAATAATTCATTTTTGTTTTCTTTTAATTGATAAATTACATATATACCCAAGAGAAGATAAATCAAACCCCAAATAGAAAAAGCGTACCCAGCTGGAGCAAATAGATTTGGATAGCTATCTGACACTTCTCCTGTATTTCTACCCCCTATTGGTAAAGTTGTAGCCAAAAAGTTAATCACCACAACTCCAATATAGGAGAGCAATGTACACAATCTTATAACTTTTGTATTCATAATTTTATTTTAATTCTGACATCTAAATTATATCATTTCAATTATGAATTGGAATACTAATATTAAACCCAATAAACCATTTTAGCGGAGACGATGGGATTCGAACCCATGAGGATATTTCTACCCTGCCTCGTTAGCAGTGAGGTGCCTTCGACCAGCTCAGCCACGTCTCCATTAATTAGCATTCTATCATAAAATTTATATTTTGAAAAAATGGAGTATAATAGCTTAATAACTCAACAAATAATTATGATAAAAGATTTTACAAACTTTATTAGAGAAAAAGGTGTTATTGGACTCGCGGTAGGTATTATCGTCGGTGGAGCAGTTACAGCTTTTGTAAATTCTATTGTGACAAATTTAATAAACCCTATAATTGGTGCTTTGATCGGTAAAGGAGAAAATCTTTCTGCTTATACTTATACCCTTCCTTATACAGATGTGACTTTTGGCTGGGGAAGTTTGGTGGCTGACCTTATCACCTTCTTTACTATTTTACTTGTAATTTATTTAATCTTTGTAAAAAGTCCTATTAATAAATTAGATAAGCCTAAAGAAGAAGCTAAATAACAAAAACCCGCAATTACTTGCGGGTTTTTGTTTCAATACTTTTAAAATAAAATTATTTTGATGCTAATTCTATCCCTAGGTCAACTGACATATTATCAATCTTACCCATAATAGAAATCACTTGATCTTCATAACCTTTAATTACAGTACCATTATAATAGTAAAGTTTCTTTTTGACATCTGTAGTAGCATAATATCTAGCAGTCCGTGGATTTGCTCCACCTAGATTTTTACCTACTGACTCAATAGCTTCGTCAAAATCTCCAAACTTTATTTTACACGATCCCCAACCAAAAGGATTATTAAAACAAGCAAACTTTCCACCAGTAGATTCACGCATAGCGACTGCTGGTAATAAGTTATACGGAATACCGTATTTTTCTGCTACTAGGACGAATTGCATACCATAGCCTTCTAAAGGCAAACCATGTCTTGCATAATAAGCGTCAATTTTAGCGGCTTGGATTTTTCTTAAGTCTTCTTTTTCATCTGTTTCTTTTTCAGATTTTTGAATCTTAATAGCTACTTCTGCTGCATTTGGAGAATTGTTAACGTCTCCAGACACACCAGAAACCGTATTTAACTCTAGAGCTGACATAGCAAGTAATGGTATAAATGCTATGACAAATAGAGTATTGTGTAGTTTTTTTATCATAATATTGCGGTTAAGCCCCGCCACTTTCATTTCTGTACTTTTACAAACAAAAAATGAGCTTATCGCTCAATGCAATAATGTTAGCAAATTCAAATAAAAAAGTCAAGAGTTATACAATGTTAAATCTTAACTGTCAAATTAATACTAAAATAACCCTTATTTTACAAGCCCTTTTACAAATATACTAAAATATGCTAAAATTTAAGAGTTGAAAATTTGATTGGCCTTATCGTCTAGCGGCTAGGACATATCCCTCTCACGGATAAAACCGGGGTTCGATTCCCCGTAAGGTCACAATTTTGTTTAAAATCCTCTATTTTTTAGCTCTTCCAAGAATTTTTGCCAATTATTATTCTCTCTATTTACTACTTTTGCTAAAGCATAGAATCTGGGATAGAGCATATAATCTAATTTTTCCTTAGAATTTAGGTACTCTGTCCATAAATTTGCCTGAATACCTAAAATACTATTCTTGTATTTTTGAAAAGGTATGGCGACGGGGCTTCGGGCGGGTAATTACATTATATGGCAATTTGGAATAATACACAATGGAATATTATGATATGTGTATATGCCTAGAGCAATTTATCAAGATGACCATAAAAAAATTGTTGAGCGCTTGAAACAAGCGCGTCTTGATGCTGGCTTAGGACAGATTGAGGTCGCTGAAAAGCTTGGTAGGACTCAATCTTATGTCTCCAAAATAGAATCAGGACAAAGGAGGTTTGATGTCTTGCAACTTAAAGAGTTTGCAAAACTTTATAAAAAATCACTAGATTTTTTTGTTAAATAAATTTATGTCAAACATACAAAGATTATTAGAAAATAGACACAACGATAAAATTGATTATAAAGATTTAATCAAAAAGTACCCTTGGATCGTTGAGAAAAATCACAAAGCAATTCTTAGTCCTGATAGTGACGGTCTACTTTGTGGATTATTTATGTCTCATTACTTTGATTGGACCATAGAAGGTTTTTATGATGGTAAAGTTATGGTTTTAAAAGATGGTGTCAAACCAAAGGACTGTATATTCCTAGATATGGAAATTTCAAGAAGCGATATTCGTAGCTTAGGTCACCACATGTTGCTTCTAAATAAAAATAACAAACCAGCAAATTGGGATGAAAAGTTTAAAAATTGTATTCAACCAAATAATTTAAGAGAATATGATGGAAAACATGATTTCCGTCTCAAATATCCTCTAGCAACAATTCATATTCTTATGGGAATAGTGAATGCACACACTCGTGTTGTTTTAGATGAGGATTCTATACCGCCACTATATTTCACGGATGGTGTTTTTAATGTTTTATTTAGTTATCCAGAGAATGTCTTAAATTGGTTAAATTATCTTGATGCTGATAAAAAAGATAGTCCGCTAAATGTAATCTTTGAAAATGAGAAATACACAAATATTATAAATTTGATGCGAGAGATGGATAACTTTTTCAGAGAAAGAGATAAAATAAGTATTCCTCACGAAAGAGGTGATAGACTAAAAATATCAACAAAAGACGGCGAACATCATAATACTGAAAAAGATGGTTCTAACTATAAAATCAATCAAAATGCCGTAGAGAGAATTGAAAAATTTTTAAGTTTGCTTGGTTCCTTAACTAAGTGGAAATACAAGAAAGATTCTTGGAGATGGAACGGGTTTAAACTCTATAAATTTACAAAAAGCAGTTTTGAAAAAGACAGAAAAACATTAACAAATGTAAACTTCAAGGACTTTTTTGATAAAAATCCATTATCTTGGGCAATGACAAGTGGAATAAATATAGAATATACCTTAGAGACCCCCGATAAGATGGAATAAAATCTATTCAAATAAGGTGTTGGGTATATCCTTTTTTAATCTTTCCTCCGTTAGATCACAATACTCTTTTGAGATATCAATCCCTATATAATTCCTACCAAGTTTTTTAGCGGCAACTAGTGTTGATCCTGAACCTACGAACGGATCAAGAACTATACCTTTAGGCGGACAAAAACAATCTATAAAATCCATAGGAATTTGATCTGGAAATACAGCCGGATGTTTTCTTTTTAAGGGATTCTTATCACCTGCATTTAAATAGTCCCAAATAGTTCCACGGCATTTAGTTAAATTTATAGGCCTTGTGACTGTTTTTGTTGTTGTCCCGTCAGTCTTTCTATTTCCACTACCAGTCATCACTTTTCCACCATGCTTCGAAGGTATTTTAAGATTCTCTTTATTAAAGTAACTAGGTCTTTCTCCTTTAATAAAGATTGGCATATATTCATGATCTACCCTAAAACGATATTTCCACCATGCTCCTTCAGTCCCATGTTTTCTATAAATTACTGTTTCAAATAATTTAAAGCCTATATTATCTACCCAATCAACAATAGTTCTAAAAGATGTTAAACTTTTACCAAAATTTTTTGTTTGATCTTGAATAACCATAGCGACAACACCACCATCTTTTAAAATTCTAAAAATTTCTTTACCTGTGTCGTGCAGGTTAAAGCTAAAGCCATTATAGTTTCTGACATCATCATAGGGTGGAGAAGTAACTACCATATCAACAGAGTTGTCTGGTATATTTTTCATTACATCAACACAATCTCCGCACACTACTTTATTGAGAGGTATAGATGTTTTTCGTTTCTGTATTTTTTCTGGAAATATAATATCTACAGGATTGTTAAATGATTGTTTTACAATATCAATCATCACTCCTTGGATTTCAAATTCTCTATTTTTATCTATTACAATTGGGTCATATTTTTTATTCGCTGGCTTAAGTAAAATTCTATTCTTTTCTTTGTAAAAAGATTTTAATGTAACGTTTTCTCGATCTATTAATGCGACAACCTTATCACCGTTTGTGGGTGTTTTAGTTTCTTTTACAACAACCACATCACCATCTTCTATATTTTCGTCTATCATACTATCTCCTGAAACCCTTAGTGCAAAAACATTATTGTTATTACCTATCCTACTTTTTGGAAGTGCAATTTCTTCACGATTTTCTATAGCTTGTATGGGTTCTCCAGCTGCAATAATACCGAGCAGAGGTATTTTCACCATGGTTTCGTTTTCAAAAACTGATATCCCTCTATGTTGTTTGTCATCTTTTTTTAAATACCCTTTGCTTTCTAGTTTTTCAACATAATAGGAAGCGGTGGAGACAGATGCTAAGCCAAATTTTTTCTTGATTTCTTCTAATGAAGGAGATATAGCATTTTTTTGCTGAAACTTTTTTATAAAATCCAGCACATTTTTTTGCTTTTTTGTAATCATGTATGATATTATAGAAAATATATAGAAAGTTTGCAAACATAGTTTATCCACACATTTCTATATTGATCGAAAATTAACAACAATTAATAAAAAATCTATGGCATTCGTTCAACAAACACCAAGAATATTTACTAAATCCAATATAGAAGCGCTGAATCCAAATCAATATGGGGTTTATGGAATTTTCAAACAAGGACAATGGATCTATGTTGGTAAAGGTGATATTAAAACAAGATTGCTAGCCCACTTGAATGGTGATAATCCATGCATTATTGGTGCAGGGCCAACTCATTGGGTAGACGAAGTATGTTCAGATCCTCTTATGAGTACTCGCGAAAAACAGCTCATTTTAGAATTGAATCCTACTTGCAATCAAAAGGTCGGTTAATTATTAAGATTTAATTAAATTTTATGGCAAAAACTAGTAAAAAGGTAGGTAGACTTGCATCAAAACTTTTAAGAAAGGATCTTCCTAGAAAAAAAGAAAAATCTGTTGCCGCAAGTGCGCTTCGTCAAAGACGAGGAAAGTAAATAGACCAAACTGAGCAAAAGTTATCAATATCTTTAGAGCTTGATGAGCAGTTGTATAAGAACTGGTAACTTAGATAGAGATAGATGAGTATGTCTTGCTCCAAAATCACTTCGAACTGAAGTGATTTTGTTTTAGGGAGCCCCGCTCGCACCCTCTTGTCCTTGCGAGCGGGGTTTGTGGCACACGCGAACAGGAGGGTGGGTCAAGTGTGCAATACGAATTTGATCCTCGGACATTTTCGCTAGGGCGTCCATGACTAAAGGATGAGCGCCGACGTAATAAGCAAGAAAAAGTAAATAATCTTGAGAAATAATCGGATATGAAAACGAGGTTGGGGGTTGGCTGAGCCGGTTGGTCGAGCCCTGCCGAGACGAGGCGAAGCTGGGGGAAGGATTCCTTCCTTCCCTCCAAACAGCTGGCGCCCGAGCTCCGGCACCGCAGTGCCGTAGAGCGAGGAAACGCGCCAAACCTAGACATCTAGGCGCGAGTAGCCCTAGCGAAAATGTCTGAGGCGGATGCCGAGGATGGACTCCTTTGGTCACGGACGATCGAAAATAGTATAATGTCCGAGACACCACTTAGAATTCCGTCGTTTCCTTTTCTTTAAAGGAAACCCGCCCGAAGCCCCGTCGCCATACCTTTTCAAAAAGAATCCCCCCGCCAAACAAAACAAGAATGGAAAAGCGATGGGGCGAAGGGCGGAACGGCGAGGTAATCCGAGCCGTGAGGGAATTCGTTAGTGTTCTTGCTCGAAAAAAGTTCGTGCAAAGGTTAGTAATACATCACAATTTTGTTTAAAATCCTCTATTTTTTAGCTCTTCCAAGAATTTTTGCCAATTATTATTCTCTCTATTTACTACTTTTGCTAAAGCATAGAATCTGGGATAGAGCATATAATCTAATTTTTCCTTAGAATTTAGGTACTCTGTCCATAAATTTGCCTGAATACCTAAAATACTATTCTTGTATTTTTGAAAAGTTTTTAGTCCTAATTTTTCCTCTAAAGAAAATCTGTAGACTTTTTCTAAAGGAATATACCCACCTATACCTAAGTATTTATTCTTATTTTCATATTGATGATAATCAAAATAAAAATATTCATTTGGACAAAAAATCACCCTACCCTCTTTTTCTAAAAACTCTTTACCAATGCTCAAACTTTGCCAACACATGAGTATTGAGTCCGTCTCTTGAGCTATATCGAAAGCTTCTTCCCACATCACCACTTCTCGTCCTTTAGATTTTAGATACAAAGCTAGTTCTTTCAGTGTATTGTTATAAGGCTCAATATTTTCATCATAATTTCTCAAAGGTACTTCATCCCCTCCGATATGAATGTATTTTCCACTAAAAATCTCCAACAATTCATCAAAAACATCTTTTAAGAAAGCGAGGGTTTTTGGGCTATCTGAAACCACATTTGAAAATACTCCCCAATAAGTAGCGACTTCTTTAGGTGGCTCTCCAGCTGCAAATTCTGGATAAGCAAAAAGTAAAGCTGTAGAATGTCCTGGTAAATCTATTTCTGGAACTATTGTTACACCTTTCTCTTTAGCATAATTGTCTAAATCTTTTAATTCTTTCTGAGAATAATAAAATCCATACTCTTTTTTATCTCCCTTATACTTTTTAAATGGTTTCCAGGGTGTTGGAAAATTTTTACCAATTACAGTCTCTTTTCTTTTACTTCCTATTTCATGGAGAAGAGGGTATTTTTTAATCTCAATTCTCCAGCCTTGATCATCAGTCAAATGTAAGTGAAGCTTATTTAAATGATTTTCCTGCATTTTGTCTAATAAACCATAAATATATTTAAGGTCTACAGCGTGTCTAGCCACATCCAAATGCAATCCTCTCCAGGAATACTTAAAATCTATCTCAGACACTAGTTTTTTGCCCAAAAAAATCTCATGCTATAATATTAGCATGGAAACAATTTTAAAATCAGATATTTTTTTCTTTATTAGCTCTATATCGGCTATAGTTATCACTTTATTATTAATTTTTATTTTAATTTTTGTAATAGTTATTTTGGTTAGAATAAACAGAAAAGTAAAAAGGTTTCAAAATCAACTTGAAGCTGTAAAGGACGATATAGTTTCCTTTAAAGAGGATTTACTAAAAAGTTCCATATTAGCATCTTTATTAAAATTAGTTTTGCAAAAAAGCAAAAGTAAGAATAAAAAAAAATAAACACATGAAAACACAAGCAAAAAATAATAATGCTGGAAAAGCAGCAGGTATCGCTGTCGGAGTAGCGGCAGTTGGAGCTATAGCATATTTGCTTTTTGGTCCAGATGGAAAGAAAAATCAAAAAATTGTCAAAGGTTGGGCAATAAAAATGAAAGGAGATATTATGGAAGAATTGGAAAAACTAGAAGAAATCTCTGGACCAACTTATGAAAAGATAGTTGATAAAGTGGGAGAAAAATACAAGAAGATTAAAAATGTTGATCTTGAAGATCTGGTAAAAGAAGTTGAAAAGTTTAAAAAAGAATGGAAGTTTATAGAAAAGAAAGGTAAACCCGTAGCCAAAAAAGCTGTAAAATCTGTTAAGAAAGTCACAGCTAAAAAATAAAGTCTAAAAAATTAACACTTGTAAAAAGTGTTAATTTTTTTATTGTTTATATGATAAAATTATATTTGTAGGAACATTATTAGTTTATTTAATTAAATAAATATGAATATATTACTTTGGATTGTATTCGGTGCTCTTGCTGGTTGGATTGCTAGCATTATCATGAAATCTAATCAAGGATTACTCATAAATATCATCGTTGGTATTTTGGGTGCAGTAATCGGCGGTTGGGTCATGAATTTCTTCAATCAAGCAGGAACTACTGGATTCAATATTTATAGTCTTTTGGTGGCGATATTGGGTGCTGTAATCTTGATTTGGATAGTAAGACTATTTAGAAAATAATTAATTCTAAAAATAAAACACTCGGTATGCCGAGTGTTTTATTTTTTATTTTTTCTCCCAAACTTTTTCTTGTCTGACTAACACGTCTTCTGGGTCATGAAGATTTCTATCCAAAATCATTCTCACCACTTTTTCCATTCTAGCTCCTTGAGAACCTTTTACAAATATTAAATCGCCTCCCACCTCATTCTCACTCCTTCCTTCTTTATAATCATTTTCAATTTCTTTTTCCAAAACTATCAAAGCTTCTCTTCCTGCCTCAATGCTTCCTGGAGTAAAATAAACCTTGTCGCTATTCATACCATGCTCTATAGCAGATTCCCCTATCAGTCTTGCCCTCACTCCACTGACTATTAAAATATCAGCTACCCCTATCAATATTTCACCAATCTTTTCATGTTCTTGTTTAGTAAAATCTCCCAACTCAAGCATATCCCCTAAGACAAATATTTTTTTACCTTTAGTTTTTAAATTTTTTACTACCTCAATACCATGCTTCAAAGCTTTTGGAGAAGAATTGTATGTGTCGTCTATAATAGTAGAATTGTGTACACCGCCAAGAATCTTCATTCTGCCTTTAGATTTCTTACTTTTTTCAATATCATTGATAGCTTTTTCTATATCTATATTGAAAATTTTAGCTATTAAAATAGCTGGTAAAGCTGAATAAAATATAGCCTCACCCAAACTTCCCTTAATACTAGTAAAATAATTTCCACCATCTTTTAAAAATACCTCTCCAGAGACACCTTTGACTTTAGTGATAAATTTATTCACATCTTCTATCTCTGTTTTAATATTTTTAGCAAAAATATCAGCTTCTGAATTTTTAATAGAAAAAGATTTTATAAAAATATCTCTACCCTCCATTTCTTTAGCTATCTTTACACAGTCTTCATCATCTAAATTATAGATAAAAGTACCTTTATCTTTTAGATTTTCTACTAAATATTTCTTTTCGCGGACCAACCTGTCTCTATTATTATCAAAAAATTCAATATGTACTGGTACATCAGCAAAAGCCGTAAGGACTACTATATCTGGTTTAATAAATTCACAAACCTTTTTTATATCTCCTGGCATATCCGCTCCTATTTCCAAAATTAAATATTTATAAGGAAAATGATCAAACATTTTTATAAATCCATTAGCTACAATTTTTATCCAGAGAAATAAATTAGACCATCCGGACTCCATGCCTAAAATAGTGAGTGGAATACCAAAATCACTATTCATACTTTTTTTGCTAGCTAAAACAAGCGAATCCCCTTTTTCATTTAAAAGATTTTTGCGTAAAGCAGCGTAAACAAAATCTTTAGTAGAAGTCTTACCAAGATTTCCAGTGATAGCGATAATTTTTGGATTATTTCTTTTTAGTAAAAATTGAGCTTGCCAAGTTAATATTTGAACAATGGTTTTTTTAAAAAGTCCTTTCATATTTCTAATTTTTATATTTATTTTCTTAGGTAAGAATATTCTAAACAATCACACTTTTTAACTTTTTTACCTGAGCCGCAAGGACAAGGATCATTGCGAGAGATTTTCTTTTTCTCATTCTTTTTCTCAGTACCACTTTCACCTTTTGTGTCTTTATTTTTATTATCTACAAAAGTCTGATTTTTCATCTGAGAATCTTTCATGATTTTTTGAGCTTCAAGATTAGCTATCACATTATCAATATGAATCACAAAATTATAAAAATCTTCTTTCATTTGAGATTGCATAGCGTGATAAGTGTTAAGAGCTTCTTTTTTATACTCCACCAAAGGATCTCTTTGTCCATAAGCACGAAGGTTAACTGACTGACGAATACTATCCATATGCTCTAAGTGAGCCATGAAGTGCTGATCTACAATTTGTAAATAAATACTTTTAAGAACATCATAAAGAGCATCTTCTCCAAATTTCTCTTTTCTCTCACTAACAAATTTCTCCAATTCTGGACGAACTTCATAAAGCTCAGCCAAAACCTTATCTATTTCTCCTCTATCAGCAAGTAAAACTTTTCTTCTCCTTTCGTAAATATGCTGTCTCTGATGATTGAGTACATCGTCATACTGGAGAGTGTGCTTTCTGGCGTCAAAGTTGAATCCTTCAATTTTTTCCTGAGCTCCTTCAAGCACATTAGAAACCATTTTGGATTTGATAGGCATATCTTCTGCCAAACCAAATCTACCCATCATATTTTTGACAGAATCTCCACCAAAGACTCTCATGAGATCGTCTTCTAAAGAGACTAAGAATTGAGTTGCTCCATTATCTCCCTGACGTCCAGAACGCCCTCTTAACTGATTATCAATTCTTCTCGCTTCATGTCTTTCAGTACCAATCACAAAAAGTCCTCCCAATTCATTAATTTCATCTTTTTCTGCTTGAGTAGGATTAGCGCCTCCCAGTTTAATATCCACTCCACGACCGGCCATGTTGGTCGCAATAGTCACAGCATGCTTTCTACCAGCAGCAGCAATAATTTCTCCTTCTTTTTCGTGATTTTTAGCGTTCAAAATAGAGTGAGGAATATTTTCCCTCTCCAAATATTTAGAAACCAATTCATTCTTCTCAATAGAAATTGTACCAATAAGTACTGGCTGACCCTTGTCAAAAAGTTCTTTCACTTGTTTGGCTAAAGCTTTTAATTTTCCTTTTTCTGTCTGGAAAATTAAATCCCCTCTGTCATCACGCTGAGAAGGTTTGTTGGTAGGAATTTCAGTCACTGGCAAAGCGTAGACTTTGAAAAATTCTTCTTCACTGGTTTTAGCTGTTCCTGACATTCCAGAAAGCTTTCTATAAAACCTAAAATAATTTTGGAAAGTAATAGAGGCGACTGTCTTAGACTCTTTTTGAATTGGCACATTTTCTTTAGCTTCGATTGCTTGATGAAGCCCATCACTCCATCTTCTGCCAGGTTGCATTCTTCCGGTAAATTCGTCTACAATCATCACCTCTTTTTGAATACGACCATCATCTTTTTGCATATCTCGCACCACATACTGCTTTTCTCTAATAAAAAGAGATTTGGCTTTGACAGCAGTTTCTAAATGGTGCACCAATTTAATATTTTCTGAAGCGTAAAAGTTTGCTAAATTAAATTCCGCTTCAGCTTTAGCGATACCACTAGGCTTGAGAGAGACAGCTCTCTGCTTTTCATCTTTATCAAAATCTTCCCCTTCAATTAATTTGTCAGCAAAACGAGCAAACCTTTTATAAAGCTCATCTGACTCTTGAGCTTCAGAAGAAATAATGAGCGGAGTTCTAGATTCATCTATTAAAATAGAGTCTACTTCGTCCACAATAGCAAAATTGTGTTCTCTTTGGACAAGTTCTTCTGCATTGTAAACTAAATTGTCTCTCAAATAGTCAAAACCAAATTCATTATTTGTCCCATAAGTAATATCAGCTCCATAAGCTTCTTTTCTAGAAACAATTTTCAAATATTCATTTTCAACTTTAAAGCTTCCGGTCTCCTCAATATCTTCGTCAGTATTTTCTGCTTTAAGCTCACTCATATTTTGAATGGAATGTCTATCAAAAAGAAAAGACACTTGATGATTGAGCACTCCGACAGTTAAACCAAGAAAATCATAAATTCTTCCCATCCAAACTGCGTCTCTTTTTGAAAGATAGTCATTCACTGTCACAATGTGTACCCCACGCCCAGAAAGTGCATTCAAATACGCCGGCAAAGTTGCTACCAAAGTCTTTCCTTCTCCAGTTCTCATTTCAGCAATATATCCTTTATGCATGATCATTCCTCCGACAAGTTGTACAGGATAATGCATCATACTCAAAGTCCTACGAGCAGCCTCACGCACCAAAGCAAAAGCTAAGACAATATTTTCGTCTAAAACTTCTTGAACAATTTTTTGACTTTGTTTACGAAATTCTTCGTCAGAAAGATTTTTATCTTTTAAAGCATCTTCTTTTTCTTTAATTTCAGCTTGAACAAGCTTTTTTAATTCTAAACTAGTATTTTTCAAATCCTCATCAGAAAGCTCTTTCATTTTCATTTCCTGTCCCAAAACTTTCTCTACAGTAGGGTTTAATTTCTGAATCAATCTTTCATCTTCAGACTTAAAAATTTTCTTTAAAAACGGCATATAATTTTAAGGGCATCAAAACCCCTCTTTTAAATAAAGCTAATATAATAGTTAAATAATAAAGCTATTTTAACACAAAAACCTCACTTTTACCACAAAAAGACTTTAGGAAGAAGTCGCGGTTTCTGAGACAATTTCAGTAGTTGTAGGGTTTTCTGGAATATTTATACCTGGAGTATCTGTAGCGTTATTTGTAGCTCCAGTAGTCAAATTAGATAATATTTGAGCAATAGTGCTTGTCCCTGAATTTTCATCAACAGTGGTATCCGGAGAAGATGTAGAGGTGGTGGAAGTTGTAGCATTTGATGAAGAACCATTTGGATTAGAAATTGCTTTATTAATTTCTTCTTGAGTAGAAGCGATTCCGAGACCAAGACTTTCTAAATCGTCTCCAGTGATACAGACATAATTTCCAGTAGAATTTTTAATACAAAGTTTAGTGACTTCTATCATTCCAGCTTCGGTGATTCTCCAATTTCCACTTGCACTTTCTAGAGCTTTAATATTTGTAAGAGCGTTATCATTTAAATTGAGAGAAAAGTTGGACTGGGTCAAAGTATTAGTCAAAGCTTTGATAGAAGCGAGTGAGGAAGTAGAGAATAGATTTTCTAAATTAGTCAAAAGAGTTTGTTGTTGTTGTTCTAGATTGGTCGTAGAAGCTAAAGTTAGAGCAAGATTATTTAATGAAGTTTTAATAGTGTTATTTATGAGAGTAGAAGAGCCAACATTTGCAAAAATAGATTTTTCACTCAATTCATTTACTCCTGCTACAAGATATGGAGTCATACCAGCATAGTTTACCCCTTTCATACCATCGGTATCAGTAGAAACTAGATCTGGGAAAATTTGTTCTATATTTTGAGCGATAAAGCCCGTGCGTTTTGGTGTGTCGTCTGTATCAGAATTCCAATTATATTTTACTACTTGAAGTTTAGAAAGTTTTTCTAAAGCTGAATAAGGATTTTCTGCTGAAGTGGTAGCATTTTCAAAAGTGACAGTTTCTAAAGTGAATGGTTCAGCTGTCGCCAATAACTCAATATTCTTTTTAAGATTAATATCTGAAGAACAAGTGAGAGAAGTAGTGTTTGGATTGATGGTACAGTTACCGGTGGAGTTGGTGAAGCGGGCGACAATTCCAGAGATGGAGGAGTTGCCGACATCGAGAGCATAAGTTGGTAGAGTTCTAATACCTAAAGATGTTCCGAGGTACGCAGAACCACTTATTCTAAAATTAGCAACTTGATCAGAGGCGGATTGATTTATAATATATCTTGCATCAGTCATACTTAACAGAGATCCTGAATACATTCTTCTCACTACTCCAGTAGATTCATTTACGGTGAGAAGCATATCTGTAAGATCTGCCATCTGAAGCCCAACAAGTTGTAATGGATTCGCTGTGTCTTCTACTGTTAAACGATATCCTGGAGTAGAAGTTCCAATTCCAACCCTTCCTCCCGCAACAGGAGTAGTGACAGGATTACCAGAGGTGTTTGACTGAAGTCCTGTACCAAAGAGAACTCCGCCTATATTCATACTATTAGCTACTGCGTTTGGAAGAGAGATATTTGTACCTATGATTATGTTGTTAGAGCCGATATTGTTTCCGGAGAAAGTCATACCAGCTTTGTAACCGAAAAGATTAGAGTAGGAAGAGTTGGAAGCCCCACTTCCAGCAGCTTGTCCAAAGAAGTTAGAGAAAGAAGAATTAGAAGCTTGGTAGCCGGCACTTGATCCAAAGAAGTTAGAACGGGTAGCTCCAGTTGCTCCATATCCTGCACTAGAACCAAAGAAGTTAGAAACTGCAGCGTTAATCGCTCCAGATCCTGCATCAGGTCCAAAGAAGTTAGAGATATGAGCGCCATTCGCTCCAGATCCTGCATTAGTACCAATAGCTGTAACATTATTTGCATTAGCTTGCGCCCCATCACCAATAGCAATAGATCCAGTAATTCCTGACGCGACAGATGGAATAGATGTTGGAGCGGTAGACGGCTCTGCATAATATGCAGTACTAGCGTTAACTTTTTTCCAAGCCGTATCATCCCAATATAATTCTTGTTTATTTTCATCAAGATAAGAA